>NZ_JBQYLP010000040.1:0-56094 GCF_052683555.1 Burkholderia sp. BC1 | reverse complement strand
GCCCGGCACGATGCCCGACGTCGATACGCGCGAGCTCGAAACGCGGCTCGTGCAGGTCACGCGCCGCTGGCAGGACGATCTCGCGGACGCGCTGCTCGACGCGTTCGGCGAGGAGCAAGGCAACCGTCTGCTGCAGCGCTACGCGGACTCGTTCCCGGCCGGCTACCGCGACGACTATCCGGCGCGCACCGCGGTGCGCGACATCGAGCTGATCGAGCGCGTGAAAACATCCGGCCAGCTCGCGATGAACCTGTACCGGCCGATCGAGGCCGGGCCGCGCGCGTTCCGCTTCAAGGTCTATCGCGCGGGCGAGCCGATCGCGCTGTCGCGCAGCCTGCCGATGCTCGAGCATCTCGGCGTGCGCGTCGACGAGGAGCGTCCTTACCGCATCCAGACGCAGGATGCGGCGCCGGCGTGGGTGCACGACTTCGGGCTCGAGCTCGCCGACGATACGGAGTTCGACATCGAACGCGTGAAGGGCCTCTTCGAGGATGCGTTCGACCGGATCTGGAGCGGCCGGATCGAGAACGACGACTTCAACCGGCTCGTACTGCGCGCGCATCTGAGCGCGCGCGAGGTCACGATCCTGCGCGCGTACGCGAAATACCTGCGGCAGGTCGGCTCGACGTTCAGCGACGCCTATATCGAACGCGCGCTGACCGGCAATCCGGCCATCGCGCGGCAGCTCGTCGAGCTGTTCGTGCTGCGCTTCGATCCGCGCATCGGCGACACACGCGACGTGCAGGCCGAACGGCTGCTGAAAGCGATCGAGACTGCGCTCGATCAAGTGCCAAACCTCGACGAGGACCGCATCCTGCGCCAGTTCCTCGGCGTGATCAACGCGACCGAGCGCACGAACTACTTCGTGCACGACGCGAACGGCGAGCCGAAGCCGTACCTGTCGTTCAAGTTCGCGCCGGCACGCGTGCCGGGGCTGCCCGAACCGAAGCCGATGTTCGAGATCTGGGTGTATTCGCCGCGCGTCGAAGGCGTGCACCTGCGCGGCGGCCGCGTCGCGCGCGGCGGGCTGCGCTGGTCCGACCGGCGCGAGGATTTCCGCACCGAGGTGCTCGGGCTCATGAAGGCGCAGATGGTGAAGAACGTCGTGATCGTGCCGGTCGGTTCGAAAGGCGGCTTCGTCGTGAAGAACCCGCCGCCGCCGAGCGATCGCGAAGCGTGGATGCGCGAAGGCGTCGCGTGCTACCAGACGTTCCTGCGCGGGCTGCTCGATCTGACCGACAACCGCGTCGGCAACGCGATCGTGCCGCCGCGCGACGTCGTGCGCCACGACCCCGACGATCCGTATCTCGTCGTCGCGGCCGACAAGGGCACGGCCACCTTCTCCGACTACGCGAACGCGATCTCGCACGAGTACGGGTTCTGGCTCGACGACGCGTTCGCGTCGGGCGGCTCGGTCGGCTACGACCACAAGAAGATGGCGATCACCGCGCGCGGCGCGTGGGAATCGGTGAAGCGGCACTTCCGCGAGATGGGCGTCGACACGCAGACGACCGACTTCACGGTGGTCGGCATCGGCGACATGTCCGGCGACGTGTTCGGCAACGGGATGCTGCTGTCGCCGCATATCCGGCTGATCGCCGCGTTCGATCACCGGCACGTGTTCCTCGATCCGACGCCCGACCCGGCGACGAGCTTCGCCGAGCGCAAGCGGCTGTTCGCGCTCGAACGCTCGAGCTGGGCCGATTACGATCCGGCCGCGATCTCGGCGGGCGGCGGCGTCTATCCGCGCACCGCGAAGACGATCCCGCTGTCGCCGGCCGTGCAGGCCGCACTCGGCATCGACGCGCACGCGCTGCCGCCGACCGAGCTGATCCGCGCGATCCTGCAGGCGCCGGTCGACCTGCTGTACAACGGCGGCATCGGCACCTACGTGAAGGCGACGCACGAGACGCATCAGCAGGTCGGCGACCGCGCGAACGACGCGGTGCGCGTCAACGGCGCGGACCTGCGCTGCAAGGTGGTCGGCGAAGGCGGCAATCTCGGCTTCACGCAGTTCGGCCGCATCGAGTTCGCGCAGCGCGGCGGGCGCATCAACACCGACGCGATCGACAACTCGGCGGGCGTCGACTGTTCGGATCACGAAGTCAACATCAAGATCCTGCTCGGCCTCGTCGTCGCGGACGGCGAGATGACGGAGAAGCAGCGCAACGCGCTGCTCGCGGAGATGACCGATGAAGTCGCGCTGCTCGTGCTGCGCGACAACTACTATCAGACGCAGGCGCTGTCGATCGCCGGCCGCTACGGCGTCGAGCTGCTCGACGCGGAAGCGCGGCTGATGCGCTGGCTCGAACGTGCGGGGCGCCTGAACCGCGTGATCGAATTCCTGCCGACCGACGACGAGATCGCGGAACGGCAGGCCGCGAAGCTCGGCCTCACCTCGCCGGAGCGCGCGGTGCTGCTCGCGTACAGCAAGATGTGGCTCTACGACGCGCTGCTCGAATCGGACGTGCCCGAAGATCCGCTCGTCGCCGCGATGCTCGTCGACTACTTCCCGAAACCGCTGCAGCAGCGTTTCAGCGAGCCGATGCGTCGCCATCCGCTGCGCCGCGAGATTCTCGCGACGCATCTGACCAATGCGCTCGTGAACCGCGTCGGCTGCACCTTCGTCCATCGGCTGATGGAGGAAACGGACGCGAAGCCGGGCGACATCGTGCGCGCCTGCATCGTCGCGCGCGACGTGTTCGATCTCGATGCGGTGTGGCGCGACATCGATGCACTCGACAATCGCGTCGCCGACGACGTGCAGGCGCGGATGTTCGTCGACGTCGCACGGCTGCTCGAACGCGCGGCGCTGTGGTTCCTGCGGCACCTGCATACGGGTGCGGGGGCCGGCGACGGCATCGCCGCACTGCTCGCGCGGTGTCGCGACGCGGCCGAGCGGCTCGCGCCGCAATTGCCCGCGCTGCTGCCGGCGGACGACCTCGACGCGCTGTCCGCGCGCCGGCGCGTGCTGACCGACGCCGGCGTCGATGCGGCGCTCGCCGCGCGTGTCGCGAGCGGCGACATCTCGGCCGCGCTGCTCGACATCGCCGACGTGGCAGCCACCTCGAACCGCGAACTCGAACTCGTCGCGGGCGTGTACTTCGCGCTCGGCACGCTGCTCAACTACGGATGGATCGGCGAGCGCGCGGCGTCGCTGCCGACGCCGACGCACTGGGACATGATGGCGCGCGCGGCGGCGCTCGCGGAAGTCGCGCGGCTCAAGCGCACGCTCGCGACGAGCGCGCTCGCGGAATCGCCGGATTCGACGTCGCCGGAAACGATCGTCGCCGCCTGGCGCGTGCGCCGCGAAGCCGCGCTCGAGCGTTACGGCCAGCTGCTCGCGGAACTGCGTGCATCGGGCGGCGCGAGCCTCGCGGTGCTGCTCGTCGTCGTGCGCGAGATGGCCGTGCTCGAGCGTGCGTAGCGCTTAGACGGTCGCGACCAGCAGCTCTTCCGCGTTGTTCGGCGGCCGCAGGCCGTCCGCACGCCCGGCGAAATAGCGCCGACTCAGATCGGCGGCCGATACATGCTCGGCCGTCGAGAAGCCCGCCTCGAGCGCGAGCGCGCGGATGTCGGCCGGCATGAAGAAACTGACGAACGGCGTGCCGCTCGCGCGCGCGCCCTTGTCCGCCATCTCGAGACCGGGCCGCACGTCGGGATCGGCGTACTGCAGCGGCATCAGGAACGTCATCGCGAACGTCGTGCCGCGCGCGAGCGTCGCGACTTCCCGCAGCGTCGCCGCATTCGCTTCGCGTGTCAGATACATGCTGACGCCGGTCGATACGACGACGGCCGGCTTGCGCGGATCGAAGCCCGCATCGACGAGCGCATCGCGCCACGAGCGGCCTGCCTCGAAATCGACGGCCACGAAGCGCAGCCAGTCCGGCACGCCGAAGCCGAGCTCGTTCAGCCGACGGCGCTTCCATGCCTGCGGGCCCGGCCGGTCGACTTCATAGACGGTCACGCGCGTCGCCATGTCGGGGCGGCGCTGCACGAAGCTGTCGAGCCCGGCGCCGAGAATCACGTACTGACTCGCGCCGCGCGCGGCCTGCTCGACGACCAGATCCTCGATGAAGCGCGCACGCGCGACGATCGATGCGCGAAACGGCCGCGTGAACTGCGGATCCATGTCGCCGCGCTGCCGCCAGTCCGGCCCCGGCGCGAGCAGCTGCAGCCCCACTTCGTCGGCGAGCACGTGCGGCGGCGCATCGCATTCGACATGCAGCGCGCGCCACAGCGCGACGCGCGCGGCCGTGCTGTCGGGGCCCTCGTCGACGATATCGTTCATCGCCGCGCCCTCACGCGTTCGACTGGCCGGGCCGCCCCGGCGCCTGCAGCCGCCATACGCGACCGTCCGGATCGCGCACCGTCATCTCGCGCGTGCCCCAGTGCGTGTCCTCGAACGGCGTGACGACGTCGACGACGGGCTGCGGCCGCACTGCGGCCTCGTCGGGCACCTTCAGCACGACCTGCATGTCCGTCTTTTCGCCGGGCGGCACTTCGGCGATGAAC
Source organism: Burkholderia sp. BC1 (assembly GCF_052683555.1). Classification (NCBI taxonomy): domain Bacteria; kingdom Pseudomonadati; phylum Pseudomonadota; class Betaproteobacteria; order Burkholderiales; family Burkholderiaceae; genus Burkholderia; species Burkholderia sp. BC1. The sequence continues at coordinate 51,579 of NZ_JBQYLP010000040.1, read as the reverse complement.
AGATACGGGCCGTCGCCGTTGCGAAGCTGGCCCGACTGGTGATCGGTTTCGAATTCCAGCGTAAAGCCCAGCGCCTGGAAGAACTTCGCCGATTTGCCCCAGTTGTGCGTGGTCAGGAAAACGGCTTCGATTCGCTCGGACGACATGTCATTCCTCCGTGGTGGACGCGTCCGCCGGCGGCGGCGCGGCGAGATACGCGCGCAATGCGTCGGCTACCAGCGCCGACAGCGACTGCTCCGTTTCGATTGCGCGATGCTTGACCTGCCGGATCAGACTCAGCGGCAGATACACGTTGAACTGCTTCACTTCTTCGTCGGTCATGGTGCTAGTATGCTAGCAAACTAGGAAAAGTCAAATGCCCGCGCGAGCAATGGCACGGCACGCTGCGCGCACGAGACGCGGCGCACACCGGCCGCCGCCTCGCGCCGCGTGCGGGACGGCGCTGCCGTTCACTGCTCGCGCGTGCGCGCCGCGACGCGCGCGAACAGCGCGTCGAGATCGAAGCCCGTGGTATCGATGCCGATCGTGTCGCGCAGGCACGCGGCCCACGCGCCGCGATCGTCGAACGTGACGGTCTGCGCGGCGCCCGTCGCGTCGCGCACGCTCAGCACCGTGTTGAACAGCGTCGCCTGGCCCTCGGGCAGCACGCGGCAGGCGATCAGGTCGTTCACGAACAGCGACTCGGGATAGGTCGACGTGAACCAGTTCGCGGCATCGTAATCGACCCACTCGGCCGGCTTCAGCGCGAAGCGATACATCGTCTGCCAGCCGTCGCGCGTCTCGCACTGCATGTCGAATTCGTCGTCGCCGTGCGCGTCGATCCGGAACGCGCCGTGCGGCGTCGTCTGCCGCTCGCCGGGCGCGAACCGCATCGGCGCGGTCAGCGTCGCGGTGCCGAAGCCGACGTCCGCGAACCAGACCGTGTCGTCGAGATCGACGCGCAGCAGCATGTGCGTCTTCGCCGTCGCGACCTCGGGCGGCCGCATCCAGCGCACGCGCGCGATCAGCGGCGTCACGCGAAAGCCGATCGTCGTGAGCGCCGTGTAGAACAGCTTGTTGAGTTCGAAGCAGTAGCCGCCGCGGCGGCGTTCGACGAGCTTGTCGACGACGGCCGGCAGGTCGAGCGCGACGCGCGTGCCCGTCAGCGGATCGAGGTTCTCGAACGGAATCGCGCGCGGATGCCGCAGATGCAGCGTACGCAGCACGTCGAGCGTCGGCTCGGCGGGGCCGTCGTAGCCGATGCGCGCGAAGTAGCGCGCGAGGTCGAACGAATCGGTCATGGGACTGCACCAAGGAGGGGAATGCGCCACGATAGCATCGTGTGACATCCCCGTGGTGCGCGAGACGACCGTTCGGCGCCGCACGCCGCGAGCGGGCGGCGGGCGGCACGCACGGCCGCCGCCGCGTGTTACGGCAGCAGCTTCAGCGCCGACGACGCGACCGACGGCACCGAAATGCCCTGGCTCGTCGCGAACTGCACGGCCCGGCTCAGCGTCGTCGCGAGCGACTGCAGCTGACCGGGCGCGCTCTGCGCGATATACGACGCGGCCTGCAGGTTCTGCGGATTGAGCCCGGCTTGCAGCAGCGACGCCGGATTCGTCGAGCCGAGGCCGCCAAGCGCCGGCTGCAGCTGCGAATACTGCGTGAGCCCCTGCCCGAGCGACGCGAGGCCGTTGCTGAACGCCTGCTTGTCGACCGCGCCGTGCGTCGCGCCGCCGCTCGCGAATGCCTGATCGAGCGCCTGCGACACCGACTGCTGCGCGCCGCCCATCTGCGACAGCGCGGCCGGCGTCAGCGCATCGCCGTTGCCGAGCACGGATGCCGCCTGCTGCGCCTGGCCCGCCGCGCCGCTGAGCCCCATCGCCGATGCGAGCGACGACTGGCCGGCAAGCACCTGCCGGTTCGCGCCGACGTAAGCCTGCAGCAGCTGCGCGACGCCGCCCTGCGCGGGCGCCGCCTGCTGTCCGCCGCCGAGCAGCGACGAACCGATCGATTGCAGATCGAGCTGCGCATGGGCGGCGCCGCTCAGCAGCATGCCGAAGGCGATGCCGGCGAAGGCGAGATGTCTGCGCGCCGCGCGGATGTGTTTCATACGTTGTCCTCGTGCCCGAATGGTGGAGCCCGATATTGTCGAAGCGCGTCGCACGCGATCGCAACGACTGAAACACATCGAAACGAATCGGACGGCGCGCGCGCCTGCATTGGTCCGAATCGACTGCGCGAAATCAAGCTGTGCGTCGCAATTCGTTCCTTTTCCGCATCAATGCGCCCGATTGCGCGTCGCAGCGATTGACGCGACCACCGCCGTTTCTTACGATTCGCCCCGCTTCGCGTTGCTGTGCCCGCGCCGCCGCGCGGTTCGTCCACCGTCCGTCCCGCAAGGAAAATCATGTCGTCCGTTTCGCTGCCCGGAACCTCGCCCGCCGCCGTGCCCGTTCGCGTACCGCGTCGCCTGCGCATCGCGGCGCTGGCCTGCGCGGCCCAGCTGCTCGCGGGCACCGCCGCCGCGCAGCAGGCACCGACCTCCGCCGAACCGGCCGCCGAGGCAGACAACCTCTGGACGCGCGACACGCTGCTCGGCGACATCGGCGGCCTTCGTCCATGGCTCGGCAAGTACGGCGTCACGCTCGCGGCGACCGAAACGAGCGAGCTGCTCGCGAACCTGCACGGCGGGCTCGAGCGCGGCGTCGGCTATCACGGCGTCACGACGGTGACGCTCGGGCTCGACACCGAGAAGGCGTTCGGCTGGAAAGGCGGCAGCTTCAACGCGAGCGCGTTGCAGATCCACGGCCGACAGTTCAGCCCGAGCCATCTCGGCACGCTGAACACCGCGAGCGGCACCGAAGCCGACGCCGCCACGCGCCTGTGGGAACTCTGGTATCAGCAGTCGCTGCTCGACGATCGCGTCGACGTGAAGATCGGCCAGCAGGCCGTCGATCAGGAATTCCTGACGAGCACGTACTCGGCGACGTTCATGAACACGATGTTCGGCTGGCCCGCGCTGCCGTCATACGATTTGCCGAGCGGCGGCCCTGCGTATCCGCTGTCGGCGCTCGGCGTGCGCGTGCGCGCGAAGCTGACGCCGTCGCTGACCGCACTGGCCGGCGTGTTCGACGGCGATCCGCTCGGCAACAATCCGGACAATCACAGCGGCACCAATTTCAACCTGCACAACGGCGCGCTGTTCATCGGCGAACTGCAGTACGCGATCAATCAGGACGGTGCGGCCGGCGGCGCGGCGAAGTCGGGCGCGCTGCCCGGCACCTACAAGCTCGGCGTCTGGTATCACAGCGGCAGCTTCGCCGATCAGCGCGACGACACGGCCGGCCATTCGCTCGCCAGCGCCGATTCGACCGGCATCGGCCGGCCGCGCCATGGCGACTACAGCGTCTATGCAGTCGCCGATCAGATGGTGTGGCGCGCAGGCCCCGACAGTCCGCGCAGCCTTGGTGTGTTCGCCCGCGTGATGGCGGCGCCCGGCGACCGCAACGTCGTCAGTGCCGCCGCAAACCTCGGCGTCGTGCTGAAGGCGCCGTTCGCCGGTCGCGACAACGATTCCGCCGGCCTCGCGCTCACCTACGTGAAAGTCGGCCGCCATGCACGCGCGCTCGACGAGGATGCGCGCGCCTTTGGCGGCGCGCCGTACGGCGTGCGCGGCAGCGAAACCGCGCTCGAAGCGACCTACAACTACCAGGTCGCGCCGTGGTGGCAGATTCAGGCCGATGCGCAATACACGTTCAATGCGGGCGCAGGCCAGAATCCGGACGATCCGCGCGCGCCGCTGCACAACACGTTCGTGCTCGGCGTGCGCACGACCATCACGTTCTGACGGCGGCCCGCGCGCATGCGCGGGGCGGCCTGCACGGCGGCCGGCGGCGAACCGCATCGACGCGTTACGCGGCCATCCACGCCGGCAGCCGACGGCCGACCCAGTCGGCCGCGCGTTCGTAGCCGCGCGCCAGCTGCAGCACGGCGAGATCGGCGCGCGGCCGCCCGATCAGCTGCATCCCCATCGGCAGCCCCGCCTCGTTGAAGCCGACCGGCACGCTGATCACCGGGCAGCCGGCCAGCGTCCACGGGACGACCGTTTCCATCCAGCGATGATAGGTGTCCATCGCGCGCCCCGCGATCTCCTTCGGCCAGCGCTGCTCGACGTCGAACGGAAACACCTGCGCGGTCGGCGCCGCGATGAAGTCGTAGCGCTCGAAAAAGCGCAGCACGGCTTGATGCCACGCGGTGCGCTCGACGCTTGCGTCGAACACCGCGGCGCCCTGCATCGCGAGCAGCCCTTCGACCTCGTAGATCGCCTCCGGCTTCAGCAGCGCGCGGCGCGCCGGATCGCGATAGTGCGCGAGCAGCCCGCCGCCCGACAGCAGATGCCGATGCGCGAGCCACAGGCGCCAGATGCGCTCCGGCGCGAACGCGGGCAACGCCGCATCGACGTCGCAACCGATGTCGCGCAGCGTCGCAAGCCCGTGCTCGCACTGCGCGAGCACGCCGGGCTCCGTCGCGAGATAGCCGTTCCAGTCGCCGACCCAGGCGACGCGCGTGCCCTTCACGTCCGTCTCGAGCGGCTGCGCGAACACGGCCGGATCGTCGGCGAGCGACAACGGATCGTTCGGGTCGTAGCCGGCCTGGATCGCGAGCAGTTGCGCGACGTCGCCGACCGTGCGGCCCATCGGCCCTTCGATGCCGAGCTGCTGCATGTAGACGTCGACGCCCGGCCAGCGCGGCACGCGGCCCTGCGACGGGCGGAAGCCGTAGATGTTGCAGAACGCGGCCGGATTGCGCAGCGAGCCGCCGAAGTCGCTGCCGTCCGCGACGGGCAGCATCCGCGACGCGAGCGCGGCCGCCGTGCCGCCGCTGCTGCCGCCTGCACTCTTCGTCAGGTCGTACGGATTGCGCGTCGCGCCGTATACGTCGTTGAACGTATGCGAACCGAGGCCGAACTCCGGCGTATTGGTCTTGCCGATGAAGATCGCGCCGGCCGCGCGCATGCGCGCGACGCCGACCGAATCGGCCTGCGGCACGTGATCGCTGAAGATCCGCGAGCCGTAGGTCGTCACGAGCCCCTTCGTCATCGCGAGATCCTTCGGCGCCTGCGGCATCCCGTGCAGCCACCCGTGATACTCGCCGCGCGCGAGCGCCGCGTCCTTGTCCGCGGCTTCGGCGAGCAGCGCGTCGCGCTCGCGCAGCGCGACGATCGCGTTCACGGCGCCGTTCACGCGCTCGATGTGATCGAGATACGCGCGCATCGTCTCGACGCACGACACGGCCTTGCTGCGGATCGCCGAGGCGAGTTCGCCGGCCGACAGGCGCACGATCGGATCGACGGGAACGGATGCGGGAGCGAGAAGCGACGGGGCGCCGTGTGGCATGCGGGTCTCCTGAAATCGAATGGGAAGCCGGGCCGTATCGTGACGGCCGCGCGTCGCGGCGCGCGCGCGGCGCGCCGGTCGTCGACGCTCTACTCTACGCGACGCGCGCGACGCGACCTCCGATATTTTCCACGGACATTCATCGAGAATCCGACTGAATCGGCGCAGCGATCCAGCGCGTCGCCGTGCCGCGCAGCCGATCGGTGAAATCGTTTATGCGCATAAACTTAAATTTCTTATATTTCCAATAAGCGCAACACGATCGTCAGCGTTAACGACATTTTTACGCTGCCGTGCGGACTCTTTAGACCGCTCGCCGCGATCGCGCATTACGCTGAAAGCCTCTCGATTACGGGATACCGTCGATGCTCAAGCTGCTGGTTCCGGTCGGTCACGCTCCCCGTTCGCTTCAGGCGGTTCGCCACGCGGCGTTCCTCTACCGCGAGCGGTGCGCGTCGGAAGTCGTGCTGGTCAACGTCCAGCCGCCGCTCGAGGCCACACGGCTCGAAGCGTTTCATCCGCTGTCGCGACTGCGATCGATCGAGGAGAAGTTCGCGAACGACGACCTCGCGAGCGCGCGGCGGATCCTGCAGGAAGCCGGCGTTCGGTACAGCGTCGTGCGGAAGGTCGGGCCGGTGGCCGCGTCGATCGCGGCAGCCGCGGCCGAGACGGGCTGCGATGAAATCGTCGTCGTGGCGCCGAAGCGTGATCCGTTGCACGCGGTGATGTCGATGTTCGGACGCAGCGTGATGGACCGCCTCATGCGCATCTCGAACGTGCCGATCACGGCGGTGCGCTGAGCATCGCCGTGCGCCGGCTTGGCGAGCACGTCGTGCGCGCCGACGTCTGACGCGCTGCATCGCGAACGACACGGCCGGCGCACGCGTGCCGATGCCGACGATGCCGGCGGACGGACTCCGGTCGGCCGTTGGCCATCGCGCAATGCACGGCGCCGCGCTTACTTGATGGCCTTGCGCCAGAACACGAGATAGGTCGCCGTGGAAGACGCGAGCAGCAGGATTACCCACAACGGCGCCATGCTGATCAGGACGGATGTGACGTTAAGCATTTGGATTCCTCACTGTTCGATAGCGATAGGTTGGACACGTACACGCTCGACCGGAACCGGAGCGCATGCCACTTACCGCTTGTCGCCCAGCGCGTTCCGTCAGCGCATGAGCTCATGCTATCGCCGCGATCGGCAATACGACCGTCTCGCGGTGCCAGCACTCTGATGTTCGTCAAACTCGCGTCGATCGCCGCACTCTTGCGCGCCGGTTCCGCTACCCGCCGCAAGCTGCCGTAGCGCAAAAACGGCCGCCGCAAGGCACCGGCCGCGCCCTTTCAGCAGACGTTTACCGGGGGAAGCCCCAAGTGCTCGGCGTAGGGCGTCCGCGTTACGCTTGGACCACAAGGAGACGAACCATGAGACGAGTCGTACACATCGCATTTTTCGCGCTGCTGGTTTACCTGATCGGCGATCGCGCGATGCTGCACGCGCAAGGCCGCGACGCCGGCCCGGCCGCGTGTGCGGAGCGGGCCGACCAGGTGCGGTACGACGCGCTGGGCCGGGGCTTCGGCAGCGCCGCCGCCGACAGTCAGCGCGAAGCGTTCATGTCGGGCTGTCTCGTGACGGGACGCGCCGATCAGGATGTCGCGATGGCGGCTCGCTGACGCCGCAGGCCGGCGGGCGCCTGCCGACCGCCGCGCTCCCAAGCCTCCCGCCGACGATGCGAAACGACGGCGACTGCGCTCGCCGTCGTCGTCTTTTCCCGCCGCACTGCCCGTTCAACTGAATCCGCAACGATCACGCCGAGCCTTTCGTGCGGCGCGCTCGGCTTCCTGAAAACCGCGCCTGCACCGCTGCCCTCCGCGCGCGGGCACAGGAATTGCCCCTCGATTGCCCCCTCCCCACGGGCCGCGATCATGAACGACACCGAGTCCAGCAATCCGGCGGCGGATCGCCCGCACGCCGTAACGTGGCTGCGACGCCTGGGGCCCGGACTCGTCACAGGCGCCGCCGACGACGATCCGTCCGGCATCGGCACGTACTCGCAGGCCGGCGCGCAATTCGGCTACGAGCTGCTGTGGTCGCTGCTGCTCACGTATCCGCTGATGACGGCCATCCAGCTCGTCAGCGCGCGCATCGGCCGCGTGACCGGCAAGGGCCTCGCGTCGAACATGCGCGCGCACTATCCGCGCTGGCTGCTGTATGCGACCGTCGCGCTGCTGCTGATCGCGAACGTGATCAACATCGCGGCCGACCTGTCGGCGATGGGCGCCGCCGTCGACCTGCTGCTGCACGGCCCGCAACAGCTTTACGTCGTCTGTCTAGGCGGCGTGTCGGTGCTGCTGCAGATCTTCGTTCCGTACGAACGCTACGCGCGCCTGCTCAAATGGATCGCGCTGGTGCTGCTCGCCTACGTGGCGGTGGCGCTGATCGTGCCCGTGCCCTGGGGCGAAGTCGGTCGCGCGCTCGTGCGGCCGCACGTGCAGCCGAGCGCGGCCTATTTCACGACGGTCGTCGCCGTGCTCGGCACGACGATCAGCCCGTACCTGTTCTTCTGGCAGGCCTCGCAGGAAGTCGAGGAACTGGAGGCCGCGCCGCACGCGCACTCATTGCGTCGCGCACCGCATCAGGCCCCGGCGCAGTTGCGCCGCATCAGTGTCGACACGTGGGTCGGCATGGGCGTATCGAACGTCATCGGGTTTTTCATCACGCTGACGGCGGCGGCCACGCTCAACGCGCATCACATCGACGTCAAGACGTCCGCCGATGCCGCGCGCGCGCTCGAACCGCTCGCCGGACACTTCGCCTACGTGCTGTTCGCGCTCGGTATCATCGGCACCGGGCTGCTGGCGCTGCCGGTGCTCGCCGGATCGGCTGCGTATGCGGCGGCCGGCACGTTCCGCTGGCGCAACAGCCTCGCACTCGAGTTCGGCGTCGCACGCGAGTTCTACGCGGTCATCGCGCTCGCCACCGTCGGCGGCATCGCGATCACCTTCATGCATTTCGATCCGATCCGCGCGCTGTACTGGAGCGCCGTCATCAACGGCGTCACGGCCGCGCCGATCATGGTCGTGATGATGCTGATGGCCGGCAGCACACGCATCATGGGCGAATTCGCGGTGAAAGGCGCGCTGAAATGGGGCGGATGGATCGCGACGTTCGCGATGGCGATCGCCGCACTCGGCGTGTTCGTGCCGGGCTAGGCCGCGCGCTTGCCCGACGCTCGGCACACGAGAGCAAAACGGAGGGGATCGTGACCAAGAAAGGCAAGAAAGCCGGGCGATCGGCGCTGCCTGCCAGCGACGCGCGCGCGCAGGTGCTCGCAAGCTTGCGCAGCCGCAAGATGGCGCGCTCGATCCACACCTTCACACGCGGCAGCGCCGAGCGCTTCTATGCGTGGCTCGCGGAGCACCGCTCGGGCGCGGTGCCAGACGGCCCGGCCGTCTGGATCGGCGGCGACTGCCATCTCGGCAATCTCGGCCCCGTTGCGGACAAAACCGGCGAAGTCGCGGTGCAGATTCGCGATCTCGACCAGAGCGTGATCGGCAACCCGGCGCACGACTTGCTGCGGCTCGGCTTCTCCGTCGCGACCGCGGCGCGCAGCTCCGATCTGCCCGGCATCATCACGTGGCGAATGATCGAAGCGCTGATCGCCGGCTACGAACAGGCGTTCGATCCTCGCCGACGCAACGACGGCGAGGGCGACGCGCGTCCGGCGGCCGTGAAGATCGCGATGAAGGCGGCGTTGCATCGTTCGTGGCGCAAGCTCGATCGGCAGACGGTCCGCGATGCCGCGCCGCGCATCCCGCTCGGCAAGCGCTTCTGGCCGCTGTCGGACGACGAGCGCGCCGCGATTCACGCGCTGTTCGAATCGGCCTCGGTGTCCCCGATCGGCGCGGCGCTGAGCCCCACGGCGCGCGGCAACGCGAAGATGAAAGTGCTCGACGCCGCGTATTGGGTCAAGGGCTGCAGTTCGCTCGGGCGGCGGCGCTTCGCGGTCATGCTCGATATCGACGACGGCTGTGCGGACGGCCACCCGCCCTGCCTGATCGACATCAAGGAAGCCGCGGCGGCCAAGGCGCCGATGTATCGCGGCGCGCAAATGCCGCGCGATGCGGCCCAGCGCGTGGTCGAAGGTGCGCGCCATCTGTCGCCGATGCTCGGCAGCCGGATGTGCGCGGCGCGCCTCGACGGGCATTCGGTCGTGATCCGCGAACTGATGCCGCAGGATCTGAAGCTCGAAGCGGAACGGCTGTCGGAGGACGACGCGATTGCGGCCGCGCGTTATCTCGCGCGCGTGATCGGCCGCGCGCATGCGGCGCAGATGGACGGCGCGACGCAACGGGCATGGCGCGCGGCGCTGCGCAGTCAGCACGCGAAGACCGTCGACGCGCCCTCATGGCTGTGGCGCAGCATCATCGAATTGATGGCCACGCACGAAGAAGCCTATCTCGAACATTGCCGGCGCTACGTGCTCGGCAAGACGCTAGGCTGAGCCGACGATACGCCTCGCTCGCGGCCCGCGCCCGATCAGCGGCCGTCGTTCGTGCGAATCACGAGTTCGTCGAAACCGGTGCGCGCGTCCGGTTCGCGCGCGAAGCCATGCTCGGGCAACAGCGCGAGCAATATCTCGGCTGTGGTCCGCACGATGCAGCCGCGCGCGACGTGTCCGCCCGATACGTGCCCGCGTGCGTCCGACACCGACATATGCAGATGCGCGCCGTCCGGCGAAACGGAGCCGGCCAGCGTGAGGATTTCGAGATCGCCGCGCAGTTCGGTCGGCGCGTCGACGCCGGCGAAACGCAACTGCGCGACGTCGAGGCTGCCGATGCCCTGCAGCACGAACGCCGCGTGCGCGCCGAGCCGCCGCAGCGCCTGCTCGATGGACGCGCGCAGATCGTCGCCGGGGGAAAGACGCAGAGGATGGGCTTGCATCGTCGATACCTGCGAAAGGAAGGTGTCGACCAAGCGTACGTTCGACGCTGAGATCCGGCAAGTGCGCCGCCGGCGCACATGCGGCAGCGCACGGGCGCGAGCGGCGGAGCGACGTGACATCGATACGGCGACCGCCGTTCAGCGCGCGCGCTCGCGACTGCGCGCACGCAACAAGGCCCGGACGGGTCCGGGCCTTCCGTGTTTCATGCGGCACGCCGGCCATCGCGGCCGGCTGCGCTTACGCCTCGAGCGCTTCGAGCACCTTGCCCTTCGTCTCGATCCCGACGAAGTACACGGTGACGGCCGCAATCAGCGGCACCGCGCCGAGCAGATAGAACGCCGGGCTCAGATCGCCGCCGATGATCGCGTGCGGCACGATCATCGGCGCCGCGAACGATGCGATCTTCAGCCACGCGCTGCCGAGCCCGCAGCCCGACGCGCGGATGCTCGTCGGATACTGCTCCGGCGTATAGACGTACGCGGTAATGAAGCCCGACGCCATCAGACCGAGCGACAGCGAGCAGAACGTCGCGACGACGTACACCGACGATGCGTGATAGACGCCCGCGAGCGCCAGCGACAGTGCGCACAACACGAACGACCACACGATCACCGGCTTGCGGCCGAGCTTGTCGACGAGCAGCGCGGAGGCCAGCGAACCGAGCACGCCCATCACCGAGCCGATCACCGCGAGATTCAGCGCGAGCTGCAGCGGCGCATGATAGAAGTTCTTGTAGATCGTCGGCAGCCACGTCGACAGCCCGTACTGGATGAACCCGCAGGTCGCCCACAACGTTGCGATCGCGAGCGTGCGCTTGCGGTACGCGCGGCTGAACAGGTCGAGCATCCGGCGCTTTGGATGCTGGCGCACCATTTCGTCGAACGCGGCCGTCTGCGTGACGGGCGGCAGCTCGCCGCGCACCGAGGTCTCGAACGCGCTCACCGCGCGGCCGGCCTCGGCCAGCCGCCCGCGCGACGCGAGCCAGCGCGGCGATTCGGGCACGACGTGCGTGAGCACGAGCGCGAGCAGCAGCGGCAACCCGCCGACGAAGTACATGATCTCCCAGCCGAAGCGCGGCACGAGCCACGCGCCGAGCGCCATCGACACGAGCAGGCCGATCGGGAACACGATCTCGTACAGCAGCACGAAACGGCCGCGGCCATGCGCGCGCGTGATCTCGTTGATGTAGGTCGCGGCGACCGGCAATTCGCCGCCGAGCCCGAGCCCCTGCAGGATCCGCAGCAGCACGAATACCTCGAACGTCGGCGCGAAGCCGCAGGCGATGCTCGTGATGCCGATCACGGCCGAGCTCCACGCGATCGCCTTCACGCGGCCGTGCTTTTCCGCGAGTGCGGGAAACAGGAACGCGCCGATCAGCTGACCGATCGCGCCCGATGCGATCAGCATGCCGATCTGCGTCGGCGACAAGCCCCACTTGTGAATCAGCAGCGGCAGCGTCGCCGCGATCGTGATCACGTCGAAGCCGTCGAAGAACGTCGCGGTGCCGATCAGCACGCGCGCGCGGATCTGCATCGCATTGGCCGGAAGCCGCTCGAGCCGCGCGATGATCGCGCCGGGCGTGGAGGCGGCAGCTTCCATCGTGGCCCGACCGGCCACGACGTTGTCGAAAGTGCTCATGCGGGGTGTCTCCTGGAACTCGTGTGGGTCTGGCCGCTCAGGCAAGCGCCTTGGTCGTGTCTGCCAGGGCTTCCCTATCCACTGCCCGGCCCTGGTTCATCCACTTGCGCGCAAGCTTCAGTTCGCGCGCGTTGTTGATGGCGACGACACCTCTCACATGCCCATCGCCGAGGAAAAACAGCGTCGCGCGGCGCGCGGCGAGATCGCCGCGCACGACGAGCTGCGCATCGGCCGGCAGATCGCCGAGGATCTGCAGGTTCACGTCGTACTGATCGGACCAGAACCACGGAATTTCGGCGTACGCCGCACGCACGCCGAGCACCGCCTTCGCGGCCGCGATCGCCTGGTTCTGCGCATTGGCCCACGATTCGAGCCGCACGCGCCGCTTCAGCCAGCCGTTGTGATGATTCGCGACATCGCCGCACGCGAAGATCACCGGATCGCTCGTCGCGCCGAACTCGTCGACGACGATGCCGTCGTCGACGGCCAGCCCCGCGTCGCTCGCCAGCGACGCGTTGAGCGCGAGACCGATGCCTGCCACCGCGAAATCGGCGTCGATCGTCGTGCCGTCGGCGAGCGTCGCGCGTACTTTCGACGCGTCGTCCGGCTGCGCGTCGAGCGACGCGAGCGCAGCGCCGAGCCGCACGTCGACGCCGTTCGCGCGATGCAGATCGCAGAGAAAATCCGACACGATCGGCGGCACCGAGCGGCCGCACAGCCGCGGCGCGCCTTCGACGACGACCGCGTCGACGCCGAGCTTGCGCGCGGTCGCCGCGACTTCGAGGCCGATCCAGCCGCCGCCGATCACGAGCACGCGGCGGCTCGCGCGCAGCTTCTCGCCGAGCGCGGCAGCCTCGTCGAGCGTGCGCAGGTAGTGCAGGTTCGACGTATGGACGATCGCGTCGGGCAGCCGGCGCGACGTGCCGCCGGTCGCGATCACGAGGCGGTCGTATTCGATCTCGCGGCCGCTCGCGGTCTTCACCACGCGCCGCGCGCGGTCGATCGATGCCGCGCGTTCGGGCTGCCAGGCCTCGACGTTCAGCGCGTCGAACTCGTCCGGGCGCACGACGCGCACGGTCTCGATGTCCGCGTCGCCGGCCAGCACGGCCTTCGACAACGGCGGGCGCTCGTACGGCAGATGCGGCTCGTCGGCGATCATCACGAGACGGCCCGCATAGCCTTCCGCGCGCAGCGTCTTCAGTACCCAGCCGGCCGCCTGCCCGCCGCCGATCACGACGATCGTGCGCGGCGTATCGGTGTTCGCGTCGGTCATGATTTGCGCTCCGTCATGAACTTGCCTTCCGGCGCCTTGGCGTCCTTCTGCCGGCGCGTGTTGCCGTCGAGGCCGCCGTCGACCGCCCACTCGGCGAACACGGTCGGGCCCGGCTCGAATTCGCGCGGCTGCCACTCGGGCGTCAGCACGTCTTCGTCCGCGTAGTACTCGATCAGGCCGCCGGCCGGATTCTGGAAATACCAGAAGTACGCCGACGACACCGGATGACGGCCGGGCCCGAGCTGCGTCTGCCACCCGCAGCGGTCGATGTGCAGGCCGCCGCCGAACACTTCGTGGATATCGCGCACGGTGAACGCGACGTGGTTCAGGCCGCGCTTGCCGTTCGGCAGCGCGAGCAGGAACAGGTCGTGATGGCCGCCGTGCGGCGCGCAGCGCATGAACGCACCGCGGCCCGGATAGCGGTCCGACGTCTCGAAGCCGAGCAGCTCGTGATAGAAGCGCTCCTGCTCGTCGAGGCAGTTCGTGAAGAACACGACATGCCCGACTTCGACCGGCTCCGCGCGCGCATAGACGGGGCTCGGCTGGTCGACGCGCAGCGTCTTGCCCCACACGTTCGACGGCGAACCGGTGATGTCGAGCGCCCGCTTGCGCGTGACCTCGATGCGGATCGCCATTCCGTTCGGATCGATGCAGCCGATTGCATCGTCGTGCGCGTAGTAGCCGGGCTGGCCGGCGAGCTTGCCGCGCAGCGCGTCGAGTTCCGGCTGCGTCGCGACGCCCCACGTGACCTCGCGCAGCGTCGGGCCGCTCTCGAACGCGGGCGGCAGCGCCGGATCGTCGGCCTTGACGACGCGCACCGTACAGCCGTTCATCGTTTCGAAGCGCGCGTGCGTCTCGTCATGCGCGACTTCCTTCAGTCCCCAGTCCGCGAAAAAGCGGCGGCACGTCGCGAGGTCGTCGACGCCGTACGTGATCTGCTCGATACCCAAGATGGTCATTGCGTGATTCCCCTTCGCTCAGTTCGCCCACGGCAGCGGCGCGTCGTTCAAGCCCCAGTACAGGCTCTTCTGCTGCATGTATTCGCGGATCCCGAGACGGCCCTTCTCGCGGCCCATCCCGCTCTCCTTCCAGCCGGAGAACGGCGTCGAGATCGAGAACAGCTTGTACGTATTGATCCAGACCGTGCCCGTCTCGAGCGCGCGCGCGACGCGCCACGCTCGCTTGTAGTCGCGCGTCCAGATGCCGGCCGCGAGGCCGAACACGCTGTCGTTCGCCTGCTCGATCAGCGACGCCTCGTCGTCGAACGGCATCGCCACGAGGACGGGCCCGAAGATTTCCTCCTGGCAGATGCGCGCGCGATTCGACAGACCTTCGAGGATCGTCGGCTGATAGAAGAAGCCGTGCTCGCGCCCGTCGCCGGTCGGCCGTTCGCCGCCGCAGAGCAGCCGCCCGCCCTCGTCGAGCCCGAGCGCGACGTAGCGTTCGACCGACTCGCGATGCTTCGCGGTGATCAGCGGCCCCATCTGCGTGTCGGGCCGCGCCGGATCGCCGACGCGCAGCTTGCGCGCGCCGTCGACGAGCCGCTTCATGAACGCGTCGTATACCGAACGCTGCACGAAGAGCCGCGAGCCCGCGATGCACGCTTCGCCCGACGAGCTGAAGATGCCGTACAGCACGCCGTTGACCGCATGATCGAGATCGGCGTCGTCGAACACGATCGTCGGCGACTTGCCGCCGAGCTCGAGCGACACCGGCATCAGCTTCTCGGCCGCAATGCGGGCGATGCCGCGACCGACTTCGGTGCCGCCCGTAAACGACACCTTCTTCACGAGCGGATGGCGCACGAGCACGTCGCCGATCACCGAGCCCTTGCCCGGCAGCACGCTGAGCACGCCCTTCGGCACGCCGGCTTCCTCGCAGATGCGCGCGAGCGCGAGCGAGGCGAGCGGCGTGACTTCGGCCGGCTTCAGCACGACGGCGTTGCCGCCCGCGAGCGCCGGCGCGAGCTTCTGCGCGTCGGACGCGATCGGCGAATTCCACGGCGTGATCGCGGCGATCACGCCGATCGGCTCGTAGACGCTCATCGTCAGATAGTCGCCGCGCGACGGCGTCAGGTCTTCGTCCAGCGTTTCGAGGCACGCGGCGTAGTAGCGGAACGTGTTCGCGGCGCTCGCGACCAGCACGCGCGTCTCGCCGATCGGCTTGCCGTTGTCGCGGCGCTGCAGATGCGCGAGCGCTTCGTGACGCTGCATGATTAGATCGGCGATCCGGTACAGCACGAGCGCGCGCTGATGCGGCTTGAGGCCGGCCCAGTCCGCGCGGCGCCATGCGGCGTCGGCCGCGACGATCGCGTCGGCCGCGTCTTCCGCACTCGCGGTCGACACTTCCAGGTTCAGCGACTGGTCGGCCGGATAGACGCTCGCGTAAGGCGCGCCACGGCCGCGCCGCCACTCGCCGCCGATCAGGATGTCGCCGTTGGGCACGAGGCTCGTATCGAATGGAGTCATTTCACAAGTCCCACAAGTCTGTCTCTGCGCAGCCGCCCTCGCCGTGGCAAGAACGGGCGCGCGGTTCGATCGCCCGGTCAGATCACGCAGCGAGCCGCGCGATTGCGCAGCGCGCGGATCGCGCTGAATGCGGTCAGCGCGGACGTCTTCGGGTTGTCGGGCAGCGGCTTGCCGCTCATTTCGAGCGACATCTCGCCGAATGCGCCGCGTGCGGTGATGCGGTGCACGTTGCGCGCGACGGCCGGATCGGCGATCAGGCGCACGCGCGTCGCATCGAGGCCGACGCCGGCGAGCGCGACGGTCGCCGCGACGTTCGCGTTCTTCGGATACAGCCGCGCGGCATCGCGCGCCGTGCCTTCGAAGATCACCTTTTCCTCCGTCATCGTGCGCAGGTCGCACAACGCTTCGGCCGGCGTGCCGAGCCAGCCGAGCGGCGGCTTGCGGCCGACGTACAGCACCTCGTCGAGACCGCCCTGCTTCGCGGACGCGAGCGCGTCGATTCCGCCGATCGCGCCCGACAGCAGCGTCAGCGTCGCGTCGCCTTCGTCGGCGGCCTGCGACAACGCGTCGAGCAGCGCGAGATCGGACAGCGCGCCGATCGACGCCACCGCGCAGTCGGTGCCCGACTTCAGCAGCGGCACGACGTGATCGACGAGCGCGCTGTGGCCCGCGCATTCGAGCGCGAACTCGGGGCGGCAGGCCAGCGCGTCGACCGACGACACGACGTCCACCGCGCCGCCGAGATCGCGCTGCACGGCGTCGCGCTGATGCTCGGGCACGATCACGTGCGCGACGCGCAGCGACGCATCGTGCTCGACCGCGCGATAGACGGCCGCGCCGATCGCACCGAAGCCGATCATCGCGACGTCGACGGGCCCATGCCCGTGGTGCGCGTGGCCGTTACGCATACTGGCGCTCCTCCGGCGCTTCCTTCTTCACCGGCGGGCCCGCGAACGCGGAAGCGAACGAGCCGACCGACAGCATGTCGACTTCGACCATCACCGGGCCCTGCTTCGCGAGGCCTTCGCGCACGACCGCTTCGGCCTGGTCGAGCGACGTGATGCGGTAGTGCGTCAGGCCGAAGCTTGCGCAGAACTGCGCGAAATCGGGCTGGTGCAGTTGCACGAAGCAGCGGCGGCCGCCGTAGTGCGCGTCCTGGATGTTGCGGATCACGCCGTAGCACTGATCGTTCATCAGCACGATCATGACGTTCGCGTTTTCCTGCACGGCCGTGACGAGCTCGCCGACGTTCACCATCAAACCGCCGTCGCCGACGAGGCACACCGTCTTCGCCGCGCTGCCCGCGAGCGCCGCGCCGATCCCCATCTGAATGCCCTGGCCGATGCCGCCGCCGAGCGCATGCACGCCCGCGCGCGGTTCGAAGATCTTCAGCAGCCGGTTGCCCCACGTGCTGTTCGAGATCGTCACGTCGCGCACCCAGTTGTAGTCGCGTCCAACCGCGTTCTGCAGCGTGTCGACGAGCTGCTTGTACGGCCCGAGCCCCTTCGACACGTCGGCCACCGCCTGTTCGCGCGCGCCGGCCAGATCGACCGCGAACTGCGGATCGACCGACAGCCGGCCTTCGAGGCGGTCGGCGAGCTCGGCGAGCACGCGCTTCGAATCGCCGTGCACGAACAGCGCGTTGCGATAGCCGCGGTTGTCGGCGAGCGCGTCCGCGTCGATGCGGAACAGCGGCTGCGGCAGCGCGAGCTTGTACTTCAGCGTTTCGTTGCCGCGCAGCCGCGAACCGACGACGACGAGCGCATCGCAGGTCTTGTAGAACGCTTCGACGGCCGCATGCACGTTGAACGCGCCGAGCGTCGCCGGATGATCCTCGGGCAGCACGCCGCGCCCCTGCACGCTCGTGACGACACCGAAGCCGAGCTTCACCAAGCGCTCGACTTCGGCGCGCGCATGCCGCGCGCCGCCGCCGAGCCACAGCAGCGGACGGCGCTTCGACGCGAGCGCGTCGGCGAGCTTCGCGACGCGCTCGCTGTCGTGCTCGCGCACCGCGACGTGCGCGGGCGCGAGGTCTTCCGGCCATTCGATCTCGGCCGCCTGGATGTCGATCGGAATCTCGACCGACACGGGGCCCGTCGGCGCGGTCTGCGCGATGCGCACCGCTTCGCGGATCGTCGGCAGCACGGTTTCGACGGTCCGCACGCGGAATGCGGCCTTCGAGATCGCGTCGAGCATCGTCAGCTGATCGGGCGCTTCGTGGATATAGGCGAGATCCTGATCGAGGTACGGCGTTTCGATCTGCCCGGTGATGTGCAGCAGCGCGGTGCCGGCCGTCAGCGCCTCGACCATCGCGCCGGCCGCATTGCCGGCCGCGGTGCCGGTGCTCGTGAACGCGACGCCGAGGCCGCCCGACACGCGGGCGAGGCCGTCGGCCATGTTGACCGCGCCCGCTTCGCCGCGTGCGCCCACGTAGCGGATGTTGCCGCGCGTGTTGATCGCGTCGAGGATCGGCATGTTGTGGATCGAGATGACACCGAATGCGGTCTTCACGCCGCACTGCTCGAGAAAGGCGGCAATCAGCTCGCCAACCGTGGTTTTTTTAGACATGGCGTGCAAAGCCTCCAGAAACGTCGATATGGCTGCCCGTCGTGTAGGACGACAGATGCGTTGCGAGATAAAAAAGCGCCCAGGCGGCCTCGTCGGGCTTGCCGAAGCGGTTCAGCGGAATGTTCTTCTTGCGCGCGAGCGCGCCGGTCCAGTCTTCCCAGGTTTCGCCGGGCTGTGCCTGTGCCTCGTAGCGGCGGCGCCACTGGCCGGACTCGACGATCCCGATCAGGATCGAGTTCACGCGGATCCGCTGCGGCGCCAGTTCCGTCGCGAGCGACTTCACGAGGCTCAGCACACCGGCGCGCGCGGACGAGGTCGCGACCATGTGCGGCTGCGGCTGCAGCGCGAGCAGCGAGTTCACGCACGTGATCGTCGGCGCAGCCGCGTCGCGCAGCATCGGCAGGAACGCGCGCGTCGGGCGGATGATGCTGAAGTACTTGAGCTCGAGCTCGTCGCGCCACGCGTCGTCGGTTGTCTCGGCAAACGTCGACACGCGGCCCTGGCCGGCGTTGTTGACGAGCATGTCGGTACGGCCGAAGCGGTCCGACACGGCCTGCGCGAACGCGCTCACGTCGGCTTCGTCGAGCACGTTGCAGCGCACGGCGAGCAGCGGCGCGCCCGGATACCGTTCGCCGAGCATCGTCTCGGCGCGCGCGAGACGTTCGCCGTCGCGGCCGCAAATCGCGACCGACGCGCCGGCCTGCAAGAACCGTTCGGCCGTCGCGAGGCCGATGCCGGACGAGCCGCCCGTCACCACCGCGACCTGCCCGGTCAGATCGATCTGAATCATCGGAGTCCCAAAGCCTTCAAAAACGTGTGCTCGTCGTCCGAGCGGTAATTGAGCCGCCGCGACAGTTCGGCCGCCGCGCGCCGCACCTTGTCGATCAGTCCGTCGGCGATCAGCGTCGCGTCGATCTCCGGGCGCGGCACCGTCACCGTGATGCAGGCGACGATCTTCTGCGTGTCGTTGCGTACCGGCGCGGTGACGACCGAAATGCCGCGCTCGAACGACGAATTGCTGATGCCGTATCCGCGCAGCGCATCCTCGCGGATCATGGTGTACAGCGCGTCGACCGTGTCCGGCGTCGCGTTCGTCATCCGCGGCAGCGTGCCTTCCGGATACAGCGCGCGCAGCGCGTCCAGCGAGAGGTCGCCCATCAGCACGTGACCGTGCGTCGTCGCGTGCGCGGGCAGCCGCGTACCGACGTTCACGCGAATCGAACTGAACACGGGCGCCTCGCTCTGCGCCTTCGCGACGAACACGACGTCGCGGCCGTCGCGAATCACGATGTGCGTCGTGAAGCCCGTCGCATCGCGCAGGCTTTCGATCACGGGCAGGCCGAGATCGGTCAGCTCGAGCGAGCTCAGATATTCGAAGCCGAGCCGCAGCACCGCGATGCCGAGCTTGTAGTTGCGGTCCTTGTCGGCGCGCTCGAGAAAGCCGAGCGATTCGAGCGTCTGCAGCAGACGGAATACGGTCGTGCGCGGAATGCCGAGCCGCTTCGACAGCTCCGGCGCACCGAGTACCGGTTCGCGCGGCGAGAATTCGGCGAGAATCCGCAGCCCGCGCTCGAGGCCCGGCACGACGTAGCTCGCTTCGGCCTTCGCGGGTTCGGCCGCGCTCTGCAACGGTTCGCTCATGCCGCCCTCCGCTCGAGGTCGCACTGCCGGCAGAACGTGTCGATCAAAGCCGAATAGACGTCCGGCGCCTCGACGTAGCCCGCGTGGCCGGCCTGCGGAATCACCTGCAGTCCGACGCCGGCGACCGCCGCGATGCGTTCGCACGCCGCGGGCGGCGTAATCGCGTCGTTCGCGCCGACCGCCACCGCCGTGCGGCCGCGAAACCCGGCGAGATCGGCCGCGAGATCGGCATTGGCGAGCAGATGCGTGGCCTGCGCATAGCCGGCCGGCACGATGCGCGCCATGTTCCAGCGCACCCATGCGCGCGCGTCTTCGGTCGCGAAGCCCGACAGCATGTTGCCGCTGCGCTGCGCGGCGAGCCCGGCAGGCCCGAGTTCCGCGAGCATCGCGAGCCGCGCGTCGCGGCGCGACGCGCGCGTCTCGGCCGGCGCACTGCCGTAACCGCCGGCCGGCGAAACCAGCAGCAGCCCCGCGATCCGCTCGGGCTTCACGCGCACCATGCCGCCCGCGACGATCGCGCCGAGCGAATGCCCGACGAGCACGCAGCGCGCGATGCCGAGCGCATCGAGCCAGGCGTCGAGCGACGCCGCGTAATCGACGGCCGACGGCGATGCCCCGTGCACCGGCGTCGATGCGCCGTAGCCGGGCGCGTCCCACGCGAGCACGCGGCGCGAAGCGCCGAGCGCGTCGAGCTGGCGCACCCACGACGCGGCGCCCGAGCCGATCCCGTGCAGCAGCACGACGGGCAGCGCGGCGCCGGCATGCTGCGCACCGGCCTCGCGATAACCGATCGTGCCTGCCGCGCCGGAGGCGCAGCGCTGCTCGGGAAACCGCTCGAGCAGCGTGGCGAACGCCGCGGTGCGGTCGCGTTCTCGTTTGTCGACGACACTCATCGCTTCATCCGCTCCGTGTCAGCGCTTGATCTTCGCGAGCGGCGAATCGGGCGGATACGTCGGCGTGATCGGCTTCGGCGAACCGAGCATCACGCACATCAGCGCGTCTTCCTCGCCGATGTTGATCTCCGTGCGATACACGCCGGGCGGCACCGAAATCAGATCGCGCTCGCCGAGGATCGCTTCCCACGTTTCGCCGTCGCGCTCGCAGATCACCTTCATCTTGCCGCGCAGCACGAAGAAGATTTCCTCGACGTCGATGTGAATATGGCTCGGGCCGATGTTGCCGGCCGGGATCACCATCGTCGAGAACGTGAAGTTGCCGGCCGGCACCGTGTTCACGTCCTTCGCGACGCCCGTGCCGCCCGTGCCCACATAGCGCATCTGCGCGCGGCGATACTTCGGGTCGTAGTCGGCCTGGAACTTCAGCGCGTCCCAGTCGTAGCGGCGCGTCGCATAGCGCGCGACACGCCCTTCCATCCACTCGCCGAACGTTGCGCCTTCCGGCTGATCCCACGATTTGCGTTCGATATCGGCGTCCGCCATCGTCATCTCCTCAAAGAGTGAAAACCATCAATTCATTACGAAGCCGCCGTTGACCGGCAGCAGTTGACCGGTCACGAAGCGCGCGGCGTCGGACAGCAGGAACAGCACGGGGCCCGTCACGTCGCCCGGCACCTGCGCGCGCGTCAGCGCACGGCCCTGCAGGTAATACGCGTGCCGCTCCGCGGGCACGTATGCGGTCGCCTCGACTTCGGTGAGGCCCGGCGCGATCGCGTTGACCGTCACGCCGTGCGCGCCGAATTCGCGCGCCTGCGCATGGGTCATCGCGATCACGGCGCCCTTGCTCGCCACGTAAGCGAGCAGCTTCGGCGCGCCCCACAGCGCGGTATCCGAGGCGAGGTTCACGATCGCACCGCGGCCCGACTGCGCGAGGTGCGGCAGCGCGGCGTTGCTGACGAGCCAGAGGCCGCGCACGTTCACGTTCATCACCGCGTCCCATGTCGGCACGTCGAGTTCCGTCGACGCCTTGCCGCCCGAGTTCGTGATCGCCGCGTTGTTGATCAGCCCGTCGATGCCGCCGAGCGCCGCGGCGCATTGCGCGACGAATGCGTCGACGCTGGCCGCGTCGGCGAGATCGAGCGCGAAGAAATGCGCGGCATGGCCGCGCTGCGCGAGCGATTCGGCGAGCGCACGGCCTTCGTCGACGAGCACGTCGCCGAACGCGACTTGCGCGCCCGCGTCGACGAGCGCCGTCACGAACGCGGCGCCGAGCCCGCGCGCGCCGCCCGTCACGACGACGCGCCGCCCGGCGAGCGACACGACCGGTGCGTGCTCAGCCATGCGCGGACTCCGCTGCGGCCTGCGCCGCGCGATGCGCATCGAGCGCCGACAGATGTTCCTGCGCGCGCTGGCGCAGCATCCGGCGCACGCGCGTGATGCCGACGTCGTGCTGATACAGGTATTCGTGATCGCGCGCATTCGGCGCGAGGCTTTCGAGGACGTAGCGGTCCTGCTCGAGCACGTCCCAGTGCAGACCTTCGAGGCGGTTGCGGTACATGAAGCGCCACACGTCGCGCTGCCAGCCGCTGACCTTGCGCGTGCGCCAGAAGTAGACCTGGCAGTGGTCGTCGTCGACCGGCGTCGCAAAGCCGATGATCCCGAAGTTGCCGCCGGGGCCGAACTTCTGCTTGTACGGAATCGCGAGGCGCATCCAGAGGCAGCCGGTTTCGCCGAGTTCGACCCAGTCGAAGTTCACGTCGCGCTGGCCGATCTTTTCGAACATCAGCCCCGTCTCGGTCTTGCGCACGCGCATGTCGGCCTGCTTGTCGCCTTCGGCCATCGAGTGCGACGTCGCGTGCAGATACGCGCCGTGCATCGGATCCATCACGTTGTCGATCGCGTACTGGTAATTGCACTTCCAGTTCGACATGCAGAGGAAATGCGCGTATTCGTCGGCGACCAGTTCGACCGGCAGGTTCAGCGGTGCGGGTTCCGGATGCGCGTCGTCGCCGAACCACAGGAAGATCGCGCCGGCCTTCTCCTCGACCGGATACGACTTCACGCACTTCGTGCCCTCGAGCGGGCAGTTCGCGACCGCCGGCACCTTGTTGACCGTCCCGCTGCCGTCGACTTCGATGCCGTGATACCAGCATGCGACGCTGCCGCCGAGGTTCCAGCCGAGCGACAGGCGTGCGCCGCGATGCGGGCAGCGATCTTCGAGCGCGTGGACCTTCCCGTCCTGATCGCGCCACAGCACGATCTGCTCGGACAGGCGCGTGATGCCGACCGGCGCGTTCGATACCTGCCAGCTCGGCGCGACGGGATACCAGTAGTTCTTGATGCCGCGGTCGAGATAGTCACGGACCGGGTCGTGTTGCGATGCGTGTTGTGCGGGGGACGTCATCAGTGTGCTCCGGATGCGGTTGTCTGTCGGTCGCTCGGCGCGCGCGGTCATTCCGCGAGCGACGCCATTTCGGCGCAGAAGCGCTCGGCGGTCCACGGCGCGCCGTCCGGCGTGCGAAAGCCGATCCGGTTCAGGCCGGCGACCACGTCGTCGAGCTCGGTCGCGCCGGCCTCGAACACGCGCTCGAGCGCATCGCCGAGGTCGTTCTCGTACTGGGTCGGTTCGGCCTTGCGCGTCTGCCAGATCCGGTTCTCGACCTGGCCGGGGATCTCGATCCGCCCCTTGCCGGCGACGTTGTTCGGCTGCGGCGCCACCCACGGCTTCAGGAACGGGTTGAAGTTCACGGTCGCTTCTTTCATGTCATTCCACCTTGATCTGGATTTCCTCGCCGGCGAGGCGCACCGCGTACTGCTTCAGTGCACGGCCGCCCGGCCCCTTCAGGCATTCGCCCGTCCTGATGTCGAACACGGCTTCGTGCAGCGGGCATTCGACGGTGCCTTCGTCGACGAAACCCTGCGTCAGCAGCGCGTATGCATGCGGGCACACGTTCTCGAGCGCGTACACCTCGTCGCCGACGCGGTAGATCCCGATCTCGACACCGTCGGTCCGCTTGAACTCGATCGGCGTGTCTTCCGACAGCGCGCCGGCGTGCCCGGCGCAAACCCATTGTTCAGACATCTCACACCCTTCCTTCTGATCGACTCGCGATTTTTGTTCCATATTAGGAACAGCAGTTTATGGATGGTGATTATAGGAGCGACTTTGGACGAGCAAAATAAAAAGCTGCGCGTCCTAGGGAAAACACCGACGATCGATTCGACGATGGTGCGAAAGCACGGCCGTTTGACGAATTTTTCTTGTGGGACGGGGATTTATCGCGCTCGCGCGCGGAAAGTGGACCGCCGGTAGATCGTCGTGCCGCATGCATCTGGCCCGAAAAATTTATTTTTTTCCGGCATTGTGCCGCCCCTATACTTCATTCCATCAGAGGCACGATGTTCCTTATATGGAACATATGAAATGCCCGTCGGGCTGGGGAATCGCGTGACGGCCGGTCGTCCATGCGCGCAGCACCACCGCCCGTTTTCATTCGGATGGAGAGTCAGGAGATCACATGGTCAAGCATGCGGTAGCAGCAGCGGTCGTCGGGATGGGCGCCGTGTCGGGCGCGTGGGCGCAGAGCAGCGTGGTGCTGTACGGGAGCCTCGATGCGGGTGTCGCGTACGTGAACAACGTCGGCGGCCACGCGAAGTGGGCGATGATCCAGGGCAATACGCAGCCCGATCGCTGGGGGCTGAAGGGCAAGGAAGATCTGGGCGGTGGGCTGTCGGCGATCTTTCAGCTCGAGAACGGCTTCTATACGAACAACGGTCAGTTCGCGACCGCGAACACGATCTGGAATCGCGCCGCCTACGTCGGCCTGAGCTCCGAGCGCCTCGGCACGCTGACGCTCGGCCGCCAGACGCCGCTGATGTTCGACTATCTCGATCCGCTCAGCACCGCCTACCTCGCGATGAGCTGGTTCGCGTTCCACCCCGGCAACATCGACGGGCTCGCCGCGACCGGCAACGTGCCGTACAACAACGCGATCAAGTACCGGTCGCCGAGCTTCGCGGGCTTCTCGGCCGCGGCGACGCTCGCGCTCGGCAATACGACGAACTTCTCGACCGGCAAGTCGGTCGGCGTCGCGCTGAACTATGCGAACGGGCCGTTCAAGGCAGCCGCCGTCTACTCGAGCGAGCACGACCGCTCGGTGCTGATCTCGCAAACCGGCATCGCGTCGTTCCAGGGGCAGAACACGGCGAACGGCTATCTCGCGAACAAGGTCGAGAACATCGGCGCCGGCGCGTCGTACCAGTTCGGCGACTTTCTCGTGCACGGGCTGTACACGCGCACGAAGATGCAGTCGAACGGCTATTCCGACACGTTCCAGAGCTACGACGCGGGCGTGAACTACCGCAGCAGTCCGTTCAACACGATCGCGGGCGGCGCCGCCACGACGACGCTCGCCGGCCGCCGCTGGACGCAGGTCGAACTCGGCGACATCTATGCGCTGTCGAAACGCACGCAGCTCTATGCGAACGTGCTGTACGAGCATGCGACGGGCGGCGCGCACGCCGCGTTCTTTACGGCCGGCGTATCGAGCACCGCGAACCAGCTGATCGTGCTCGCGGGGATCCACCACTCGTTCTGACGCCGGCGCCGCGCGTCCCGACGCGGCGCCCGGAAACGACAAGAGCGGCCCGCGGGCCGCTCTTGCTCGACAGGCGACCGCCTCGGCGGCCGATGAGGCGCGTCAGAACATCGCGACCTTGTGACGCGCGTGCGCGAAGGTCGGATCGCTGTCGAGCGGACGATAGTTCAGACGCTGCGACAGATCGACGGCCGCGCCGCACACGGCTTCGACGAGCCGCTCCTTCTCGGCCGCGTCGCCGATCTCGGAGCGCGGCACCGTCGCGGTGATCGCGGCGACGATCGAGCCCGAATGATCGCGCACCGGCGCGGTGACCGCCGAAATCCCGCTTTCGAACGCCGCCTCGCTGACCGCATAGCCGAGCCGCGCGTACTGACGCACGCGCTCGTACAGTTCGTCGACGGTGGCCGGCGTGCGATCGGTGAACTGCTCGAGCCGCTTTTCCGGATAGAGCTGGCGCAGCGCGTCGCGCGTGAGGTCGCCCATCAGCACGTGGCCATGCACGGTCGCGTGCGCGGGCAGCCGCGTGCCGACATGCACCTTCACCGAGCCGAACATCGACGCGTTGCTCTGCGCTTTCGCGACGAACACGACATCGCGCTGATCGCGGATCAGCAGATGCGTGGACAGGCTCGTCGCATCGCGCAGCCGTTCGAGCACCGGCGTGCCGAGATCGGTCAGCTCGAGCGAGTTCAGATATTCGAAGCCGAGCCGCAGCACGCCGACACCGAGCCGGAAATAACGATCGCCGTTCACGCGCTCGAGAAAGCCGAGCGCCTCGAGCGTCTGCAGCAGACGGAACGTCGTCGTGCGCGGAATGCCGATGCGCTTCGACAGCTCGGGCGCACCGAGCACCGGCTCGCGCGCCGTGAATTCGGCGAGGATCCGCAGCCCGCGTTCGAGACCGGGCACCAGATACGACGATGCGCCGGCGGCCGGTTCGTCGTCGCCCGCTGCGGGCGGCGGCGGATCGTCGCGTTCGGCGTCGCGCGGTGCGCGCGCCTGCCGGGCCGACGGTTTCGGTACGCCGCTCATCGTTGTGTTGCCTCACTGCACATGGACGAAATGGAATCGCTCACGAGATACCCGCGATGAAGAATTATGGATGGGCGCTCCGACCGGATCAACACGATCCGGCCGGGCCGGCGCGTCGTGCCGGCGCGCTGCGCGCGACGACGGCCGCATAGGCTGACACGATCGAAAGAATATCAGCGATAGACGGGGCTGCCCACCGGCGCCCGGAAGAATGCACGCGCGGTCAACGCGCGCGGCTAGCCGCAGCGTCGGCGTTGCGGCCGATGAACGCGCTGCGCGCTCAGGCTGCCACGGCGTCGACGTAGTCGGTGCGCGCGCGCTGGCCGGCCGCCTGCGCGTCGGCTTCGTGGGCAAAGCCCTGATGGCTGAACGCGACGACCTTGACGCCGACGCCGGACGCACGCTTCACCGTCAGCGCCCATTGCCATCCGCCGTCTTGCTCGAAGACGTGCAGCGAGGGTTCGAAGGATTCCTGCAATGCGCTCACGCGGTGTGCTCCTGCCTGTCCGCGCTGGGCCCGCAGCGCATGAGGCATGTTGTAGAAATGGGCGCCGGCTCGCCGGCGCGCTATCAGCCATTCGATAGTCTAGTCAGAATTTGTTGCGACGCACCATCAGAGGTTTCACTCAGCTATCGGAACCGCCCGGTCGATGAATCCGGCCACGGCCCTGTCGGCGCGGGCGTCCGCAGGCGTCGCCGCGCGCTTGCCGGGATGTGACGGGACGCCGTTGTGCGGCAAGGTGCCGCACGATTGCGCCCGCGCGGCGGCGCGCCGGTCGGTTGGTCCGCTCGGCGGTCCGTCCCTTATCCGCCCGCCGCAGGCGACGCCGGATAAATGTAGCGAAACGTCAGATTCACGCGTTCGCCGTGCACCGACGGCGCCTTCGGCACGCGGTGCTGCCACTCGGCCTGCGTGCGTCCGCGCATCACGAGCAGGCTGCCGTGCGTGAGCCGATACGCATGCGTGGCGCCCGTTGCGCGGTGGCGCAGGTCGAACACGCGCATCGCGCCGAGGCTGACCGACGCGATCACCGGCGCGTCGCCGAGCTCCGGCTCGTTGTCCGCATGCCAGCCCATGCCGTCCTGACCGTTCCGGTAGCGGTTGAGCAGCACGCTGTTGAAGCGCGCGCCGCACGCCGCCTCGACCGCGCGCTTCAGTTCGAGCACGGCCGGCGTC
This sequence comes from Burkholderia sp. BC1, assembly GCF_052683555.1. Taxonomy (NCBI): domain Bacteria; kingdom Pseudomonadati; phylum Pseudomonadota; class Betaproteobacteria; order Burkholderiales; family Burkholderiaceae; genus Burkholderia; species Burkholderia sp. BC1. The sequence continues at coordinate 23,961 of NZ_JBQYLP010000040.1, read as the reverse complement.
CACTGTGCAGGCACGTTGCGTATGCCCGAATAGACGTAGACGGCATCGGGCTCGCCCTGCCACGCCGTCAGGCGCGGCAACGGAATGCGTCCGCGCGGCGTGCGGATCGTGTCCTGACGCCACGCGACTTCGTCGATCAGCGCCGCGAGCAGCCGATCGGCCTCGGACGGGACGAGCCAGTCGGGATACCAGTCGACGTCGGGTGCCGGCGTTTCGTCAAAAAGATCGGGGGTCGACATGCGGGGCGATACGGGAGCGGTATGTCTGCATACTAGCCAACGGCGCGCGGCGCTGCCATGCGCTTCCATTCGCCGGCTTCGGGACGAGTGCGCGCGTGCCGTGCATGGCCGCCGCGCTGTCGACGACGGGCTACGGCGCGGCCGCGCGATTGCGCGCCGTGTACTCCGCTTGCGTGCCGTCACGCGCTCGAACGGCTGATGCAGGGCCGACACGCTGACCGTGCCGGCTGCAGCCGCCTGCGTCATTCACTGCGCGCGAGCCGGATCAGCGTGATCTCGGACGGCACGCCGAAGCGGTTCGGCGGCCCCCAGTAGCCGGTCCCGCGGCTCGTGTAAAGCCACATGTCGCCGAACCGCGCGAGCCCGCCGATCACGGGCTGCTGCAGCCGCACGAACGGCGGCCACGGCAGAAACTGGCCGCCGTGCGTATGGCCGGACAGCTGCACCGAGAAACCCGCGCGGCTGGCCTGTTCCGCGCTGCGCGGCTGATGCGCGAGCAGGATCCGCGTGCCGACTTCGGCCGGCGCGCCCGCCAGCGCGCGTGCGGGGTCGCTGCGATGCGCCGGATCGAATCCGCCGGCCGTGAAATCCGTCACGCCGGCGAGCACGAGGCGCGCGCCGCCATGCTCGATCAGCACGTGTTCGTTCAGCAGCACGGTCAGGCCGATGCGCCGGAACTCGTCGATCCAGGCGTGCGCGCCCGCGTAATACTCGTGGTTGCCCGTCACGAGGAAGCTGCCGTGGCGCGACTGCATCCGCGCGAGCGGCGCCGTATGGTCGCGCAGGCGCGGCACCGACCCGTCGACCACATCGCCCGTCACGACGACCAGATCGGCATCGAGCGCGTTGACCGCGCGCACGATGCGCTCGACGTACGGCCGCTTGATCGTCGGGCCGACATGGATGTCGGACAATTGCACGATCTTCAGCCCGTCGAGCGCGGCGGGCAGCCCCGCGAGCGGAATCGTCACATGCTTGACCGCCGCCGTGCGGCGCGCGCCGACGAAGCCGATCGCGGTGACGAGCACCGCGCCGATCACCACCGCGAGCGCGGTGTCCGACGCGGCGCCGGCCCACACGGCGCCGTGACCGGCCTGCCGCCACAGGAACGCGGCGAGCAGCACGAATTCACGCAGAAACGTCAGCACCAGCAGCGACGAGAAGAATCCCATCGCGATCGAACCGGCCCAGCCGAACAGCGTCGCGGGCCAGCCTTCGTCGAAGCGGCGCGAGAACATGCCGATCGGAATCAGCACGCAGAAGCTGGCCAGTACGAGCGCCGCGAGCGTGCGCGCGAGCGGTGAAGCGAAGGCGTCGGGAATGATCCGTAACCCGACGTACAGATGGAACATCACGCCGATTGCAATGAACCGGACAAAGAAACTGCGCATGGAGCATTCATCCTCGTGGCGATACCGCTTTCGCGATGCGCGTCGGGCGGGATCGCCGCGCTTCGCGCCGTACGCAGGATGGTACACATATCCGCGACGTTCGCTCGTCCGGCCCGGACGGTGCGGCGCGCCGCCTTCGTCGCCGGTGTCGGCCGACCGATTCGCGCGCGCCCGTACGGCAACGCGACGTTTCCGCGTCGATTCCCTCGGCTTCGCGCGTCAATGCATCGCGCGTCCTTTCGCCTGACGATCTTTTACAGTCGCTTAGGCAACCTACACGAACCGCGGGCGACAAGCTCGCCAATCGCCCGGCCGTCGCGGCTGCGATGCCCGCCGCATCGGCATCGGCGCCGGTATCCGGCCGCCGGCGCTCGTCCGATGCCGTCCTGCATGCGCCCCTCGCGGCCCGCCATGCATGCGCGCCGGACCGCTAGCCGCCCGCATCGCGCTGATTTATTATCGGCCCCATATCGCGGAGCCGCCGTCGGGCGACGGTCCGCGTTGCGCCGCGCCCGGCCTCCCCTCATCGTCGAGCTCGTCACCTCATGAGAAAAACAACGCCGCTGCGCGTCGCCGCCATCCTGGCACCCGCCATGCCGCTCGCCGGCTGCACCTCGCGCGGCGCCCCGTCCTTCGCGCTGTTCGGCGCGTACTTCCCGCTCTGGCTCGTCAGTGCGATCGTCGGCGTCATCGGCGCGATCGTCGCGCACCGCGTATTCGTCGCGACCGGTTGGGCCACCGTCGTGCCTTATCAGTTGGCCGTCTGCACCGCGATCGGCCTCGTGATCGCCGTGATCGTCTGGCTCGCCGGCACGGGGCCGTTCGCATGAAGGCCGCCGGACTCACCCGCCCGTCCGCGAAGGGCCGCGCGATCGCGCTCGCGATCGTCGCACTCGGCATCGCGGCCCTCGCGTACGCGTATCACCGCACCACCGCCTACCCGTCCACCGACGACGCGTCGATCGACGCGGACGTCGTGCACGTCGCGTCGCCCGTCGGCGGACGCATCGTGCGGCTCGCGGTGCACGAGAACCAGCGCGTCGCAAAAGGCGACCTGCTCTATGAAATCGATCCGGTGCCGTACCGGCTCGCCGTTGCGCAGGCACAGGCCGACGTCGAACTCGCGCGCGCGTCGCTCGACACGCGGCGCCGCTCGCTGATCGGCGAGCGCTCGAATGCGGCCGTCGCGGCCGAGCAGGTCAAGCGCGCGAAGCAGAATCACGATCTCGCGACGCGCGACGTCGAGCGGCTCGCGCCGCTCGCGGCGCAGGGCTATGTCAGCGCGCAGCAGTTCGACCAGGCCAAGGTCCGGCAGCGCGACGCGGCCGTGTCGCTCGCGCAGGCGCAGGAGCAGCAGCGCGCGTCCGCGCAGACGATCGGCGACGAAGCCGACGCGATCGCGACGCTGCATGCACGCGAAGCCGCGCTGGCCCGCGCGCAGCACGCCCTCGAGGACACCGTCGTGCGCGCGCCGCACGACGGGCTCGTGACGGGCCTGACCGTGCTCGCCGGCGAAACGCTCGCGCCGAACCAGTCGATCTTCACGCTGATCGATGCGCGCGAATGGTTCGCCGTCGGCAATTTTCGCGAGACGTCGCTGAACCGCATCGCCGTCGGCGACTGCGCGACCGTCTATTCGATGATCGACCGCGGCCGCCCCATGACGGGCAAGGTCGTCGGCATCGGCGCCGGCATCGCCGACAGCGATCGCATCAACCTGCCGCGCTCGCTGCCGATCGTGCAGCGTTCGGTGAACTGGGTGCATGTCGCGCAGCGCTTCCCCGTGCGCGTGAAGCTCGACGAACCCGACGCGGGGCTCGTGCGCGTCGGCGCCAGCGCGATCGTCGAGGTCCGGCATGGCGCAGCCTGCCGCTGAGGTCCGCTCGCCGGGCCTGCGCGAAGTCCTGCGACTGCTCGCGCCGTTTCCGGGACGCACGGCGATCGCCGTGCGCGTCGCGCTGATCTGCACGCTGACCGTGCTCGTGACGAGCGCGTACGGCACGCCCGAGGCCGCGCTGTCCGCGTACGTCGTGTTCTTCATGATCCGCGCCGACCGCGTGACGAGCATCGTGCTCGAGGTCGCGCTGCTGCTGATCGTCACGATCGTGATCGCGCTCGTGCTCGGCATCGCGATCGTCAGCATCGACTATTCGATCCTGCGCGTCGCCTGCATGGTCGTGATGTCGGTCGGGCTGCTGTACCTGACGTCGGCCAGCAAGCTGCGCCCGGTCGGCGCGATTCTCGCGATGATCGTCGGCTTCGGGCTCGACGAACTCGGCCTCGCGCCGTTCGGCGAAGCGGCGACGCGCGCGCTGCTCTATATCTGGCTGACGGTCGCGATTCCGGTCGGCGTCGCGATCGTCGTCAATCTGCTGATCGCACCGTCGCCGCGCAAGCTCGCGCTCGCGCAGCTCGCCAAGCGGCTGCGGCTCGCCGCGCGGCGACTGCGCGGCGACGACGACGCGCGCGCCGGTTTCGACGCCAGCCTGCGCGAAGGCGACCAGCAACTGCTGACCTGGCTCAAGCTGTCGAAGCTCGAAGGCTCGTCGTCCGCCGCCGACATCCTCGCGCTGCGGCAGGCCGTTGCATCGAGCACCGCGCTGCTCGTCGCAGTCGCGCTCGCCGATCGCGAAGCGGATGCGCGGCTACCCGACACGTTCGCGGCACCGATCGCCGCCACGCTCGACGAGATGGCCGCCATCCTCGAACGCGGCGGCTATCCCGTCGACATCACGCTCGCGCTGCCGCCGACGGACACGCTGCCGCCGCTCGCGCGCGTCGCCGCAGCGGACCTGCACGCGGCGATCACGCGCTTCGCCGAGCCTGATGCAACCGCCGGCACGCCACAGGTCGATACCGCAAAACCGACCGCCCCGTCCGACGAACCGTCCGCAGCGCCACGCGGCGGCTTCTTCCTGCCCGACGCGCGCACCAATCCGGACCACATCCGCTACGCGCTGAAAACGACGGCCGCGGCGATGTTCTGCTATCTGCTGTACTCGCAGCTCGACTGGTCGGGCATCCATACCTGCTTCATCACCTGCTACATCGTGTCGCTCGGCTCGACGGCCGAAACGGTCGAGAAGCTGACGCTGCGGATCGCCGGCTGCATCGTCGGCGCGCTGCTCGGCACTGCCGCGCTCGTGTTCGTCGTGCCATCGCTGACGTCGATCGGTCAACTGATGATGCTCGTGTTCGTCGGCGCGTGGCTGTCCGCGTGGGTCGCGTTCGGCTCGCCGCGCATCGCCTACGCAGGCTTCCAGATCGCATTCGCGTTTTTCCTCTGCGTGATCCAGGGCGCCGGGCCGGGCTTCGATCTGACGATCGCGCGCGACCGCACGATCGGCATCCTGCTCGGCAACGTCGTCGTGTATCTCGTGTTCACGCGCATCTGGCCCGTCAGCATCGGCAAGCAGATCGACGTCGCGCTCGCGGCGCTGCGCGAGCAGTGGCGACGACTCGTGCAGGTCGCGCAGCCGGCGGAGCGGCGCACACTCGCGGCCGAGGCATTCGCGCGCCACGGCGCGATCGCGCAGGAACTCGGCCTCGTTCACTACGAACCGTCGTGGGTGCGACCGAGCGCGGCCTGGCTCGATTCGCGCCGACGCGTGCTGGCCGAGCTCGGCGCGCTCGAAGGTCCGCTGTTCCTGCTCGCCGAGCGTGCGCCGGGCGACGCGGCGATCGGCACGCGGCTCGCGCGCGTGGCCGAATTGCGCGACGACGAAGCGACGCCGGCCGCACACGATGCGCGGGAAGAAGCAAGCCCGACGGCGGCCGACGCGCCTTCGTCGTCACGACCGGCCGCGCAGCCCGTGCCGAACGCCGAGCGTGCGCCTGCGCCTGGGCTTGGGCCGCACCCCGCCGCGCCGCCCGACCCCGCGCGCGACGCACTGCTGAACCTCATCGACGCGCGGCTCGCCGCCATCGCCGACGCCGCGCGCCAAGCCACTTCGAAGGAGTCTGCCGCTCATGCGCCGACCTGAACCGCCGGCCGCGTCGATCGTCGCAGCCGCCCTCGCAAGCGCCGTCGTGCTGGCCGGCTGCGCGACCTCGTCGATCGATCTCGCTCCCGACGCATCCGACCGCCCGTGGCAGCCGCAGACGTCAGCCGCGGGCGAGATCCTCGCGGCGCCGCCGCACGCGTCCGCGACGCCGCACGACTACACGCTGCCGGCCACGCCCGCGCTCGCGTCGGTGTCGCCGCCGGCCGCGCTCGATGCCGCGCACGCGTACACGCTGCCCGAACTGATCGACCTCGCGGAATCGACCAACCCGCTGACGCGCATCGCGTGGAACGACGCGCGCAACGCGGCGCTCGCGGTCGGTATCGCGAAGGCTGCCTACCTGCCGCAGCTGTCGGCGACCGCGATGGGCGCGTACCAGACCGGCCACGGTTCGACGTCGACAGTCCTCGGCGACGCGTCGAGCGACACCACCGTGCACGGCACGATCTCCGCGCTGTCGCTGCAATGGCTGCTGTTCGACTTCGGCGGTCGCGCGGCGCGCGTCGAGGCGGCCGAACAGGCGTCGATCGCGTCGAACGTCGCGTTCACGGCCGTGCACCAGCAGGTGATCCACGATGTGACCGTCGCCTACTACCGCTACGAAGCCGCGCGCTCGCGCGCGCTCAGCGCGCAGCAAGGGCTCGCGAACGCCGATGCGATCCTCGCGGCATCGCGCGCGCGGCTCCGGCAGGGCGTCGGCACCGTCGTCGAGCTCGCGCAGGCCACGCAGAATCGCGCCCAGGCGAACCTCGCGCTCGTGCAGGCGCGCGGCGCCGAAAGCGACAGCTACCTCGCCCTCGTCTCCGCGCTCGGCATTTCGCCGTTGTCGAAGCCGACCATCGCCGCGCTGCCCGCGCGGCCGCTGCCGCCTGCGCTCGGTTCATCGGTCGATGCCATCGTCGCCGATGCGATCGCACGCCGCCCCGACCTGCAGGGCGCGTATGCGCTCGAGAAGGCCAACCGCGCAAAGATCAAGGCCGCCGAGGCCGCGTTCATGCCGAAGGTGTTCCTGTCCGCGTCGACGTCGTATTCGAGCGGGCACACGGCCGTCTCCGCACTGCCCGCGATCGGTGACCAGGCGCCGACCGTGAACCTGAACGGCAGCCGCTACGGCGCGGGCGTGTTCGTCGGCGTGACGATTCCGCTGTACGACGGCGGCCTGCGCTCGGCCGTGCTGATGCAGGCGCACAACGACGCGCGAAGCGCAACCGAACGGCTGACGCGCACGAAGGAAGAAGCCGTGCGCCAGGTCGTCGCCGCGCAGAACGCGGTGCAGACGAGCCTCGCGTCGCACGATGCCGCGAAGGCGCTCGTCGATGCCGCGCAGACGAGCTACGACGCGGCACTGACCGCGTACCGCAGCGGCGTCGGCTCGATCACCGATGCGACGCTCGCGCAGAGCCAGCTACTTGCCGCGCGCAACGCCGAGGTCGACAGCTATGCCGGCGCGCTGTCGGCGGCCGCCGCGCTCGCGCTCGCGACGGGGACGATCGGTTCGGCGCAGTGACGCCCGCGGCCCACAACGGCCTGCCCGCGTTCCGCCGTCGCGACGGTTGACGCCCGCGCGCGCCGCCCACTAGAATGCCGCGCATTCTCCCTTCAGGAACCATCGTGGACAGTTGCAGCACTCCGTTGCGTGCGCCACTTGCCGCCTGAACGCCTGTCCGCCGCAGTTTCCTGCCCCGGCTCGCGTTCCGCGAGCCTCGCACGCCTACCGTTTCACACTGAACGACGCATTCGCGCAGTACAGTACCGCGCGATGACGGCCGTCGTCGCGCCGCCGCGGCGCGGGCCGGCATGCGCCCCTTGCACGGCAGGACAATCATGACTTTCGATTTCGCACTCCGACTTTTTACTGCGTTCGCCTGCGGCGTCGCGATCGGCCTTGAACGCCAGATGCGCCAGCGCACGGCCGGCCTGCGCACGATCACGCTCGTCGCGAGCGGCGCGTGCCTGTTCGTCACGCTCGGCGTGCTGACCGGCAACGGCGTCGCGGGCGTCACGCAGATCGCCGCGTACGTCGTGTCCGGCGTCGGCTTTCTCGGCGGCGGCGTGATCATGCGCGACAAGGGCTCGATCCAGGGCATCAACACGGCCGCGACGCTCTGGTGTTCGGCTGCCGTCGGCGTGCTGTCGGGCTCCGGTCATTACGTGCCGGCGCTGGCCGGCACGGGCGTCGTGCTGCTCACCAACACGGTGCTGCGCGGCGTCAGCCAGGCGATCAACGCGACGCCCGTGTCGAACGCCGACCTCGTGCGCGAATACCAGATCACCGTGATCTGCCTCGCCGCCGACGAGGTGCATATCCGCACGCTGCTGTCGAATTCGATGTATGCGAAGCCGCTGTCGTTCCAGAGCCTGACGAGCGAGGACGTGCCCGATCAGCCGGACCGGCTGAAGGTAACCGCGACGCTGAAGCTGCATCCGAAGGATCAGCAGAAGCTCGAGCAGATCGCGAGCCGGATGAGCATGGAGAAGAGCATTTCCAGCGTGAGCTGGACCGCGAAGGAAGCGGAGCCGATGATGGAGTGACCGGTGTCGGCGCGCGAACGTGCGACGCGCGTCGCCCTGCGGACGCGAGCGGCGCAGCGTGCCGCTCGGCCGCGTCAGGGCGTATCGATGAGTCCCGCCGAAATCGCCTTCACGACGGCCTGCTCCTTGTTCGTCGCGCCGAGCTTCTCGAGGATGTTGTTGACGTGGAAGTTGACCGTGCGCTCGGAGATGCAGAGGATCTGGCCGATCTCGCACGCGGTCTTGCCTTCGGCGGTCCAGCACAGCACCTCGCGCTCGCGCGCGGTCAGCGCGACGCGCGCCTCGGGCGACAGCTTCGGCACCATGAAGCGGCTCATCAGCGAATGCGAGAGATTCGCGAGCCAGTTTGTCTGCAGCGTCAGCATGTTGATCTCGGCGGGCGTCAGCCGATCCGCGTGGCGCGCGATGCTGAGCAGGCCGAATGCGCCGCGCGCCGCCCAGCTCGACTGCGCGACGCCGACCGACAGCCCGAAATCGCGCGCGTCGCGCCACAGCGGACACGGCTCGATCTTGTCGACGTCGGGCCAGACGATCATGTTCGTGCTCAGCGCGCCGTCGCGCACCGTCGAATCGATCTCGATGTAGTTCTGCGCCTGATAGTGCGCCATCCAGCCGTCGGGATAGGTGTCGAAGATCGCGACCGCCGGCTTCGACACGGGCAGCGGCACACGGATGCCGTAGCAGCAGTATTCGAAGCCGAGCCGTTTCGAATAGGCGGCGATCCGCTGGAAGAGCTGCTGCTCGTCTTCCGCGGCGCTGAATTCATCGTAGGCATCCTGCCAGCGCAGTTCCATTCTTTCTCCGACAACGTCACGCTGTCATACTTGTCAGGTTCCAGCACCGATCGGCGCCTGATACATTCCAACGCATGACTTCTTCTTTGCTGCATGCGGTCCGCGGTCCGTCTCCGGACGGCTATGTGCGCCTGTCAGAAAGCGCACTGGCCGCGCTCGCGCTCGACCACGTCGCAAGCGCCCTCGATCCTGCACTGCTCGCCGAACTGCGCGATAGCGCGATCGACGCGCGTCTCGCCGGCTATACCGAATGGCAGCGCCCGGCCGGCCCCGGCGTCGCGTACGTGACGGTCGGCTGGGACTGGTATCTCGAACGCGCATCGGGCACGTTCGTCATCGTCGACGGCGACGTGCGCAGCAACGCGATGGGCGTCGACGCGAGCGGCGCCGACATCGGCATGCGCGGCACCGCGGCCGCGCTCGCGGCACGGCTCGCGTCCGTCGACTGGGCTGCCGCCGTCGCGGCCGCGATTCTCGGGCGCGACCCCGCCCATCATGCCGGTCCGGCGCTGCAGTGACAACCGCTGCATTCTTCTGACGTTTCCGCGATTCCGGCGCTCTTTATAAGCAAAAGCGCGCGCGTTTTCAATCCCGCCCCACGGGAAACCGTTACCGCGTCGAAATTGGCGTTTCCGCGCCGCAATACTGTAAGAGTTACCAGTTACCGCCGCCTCGGGACGCGCGCTGTAATGCACGCATACCAAAACACATCCGAGGACATCATGCAGACCTTCGTTCACGAGGGAAGGCAGTTGCCGATCGCCCAGGCGACGGAGCTCGCGCGCTATCGGCATCGCGTCTTCGTCGAGCAGCTTGGCTGGACGCTGCCGTCCGCGGACGAAGGAATCGATCGCGATGCGTTCGATCACGACGACACGGTGTACGTCGTCGCGCGCGACGGCAGCGGCGAGATGTGCGGATGTGCGCGGCTGCTGCCGACGACGCGTCCGTACCTGCTCGAAACGCTGTTCGCCGATCTGATCGCGCCCGACCTGCCGCTGCCGCGCTCGGCCGCGGTGTGGGAGCTGTCGCGGTTCGCCGCGAGCGACGCCGACGGCGGCGCGTCGGGCGCCGATTGGGCCGTGCGGCCGATGCTCGCGGCAGTCGTCGCGTGCGCTGCCGAGCGCGGCGCGCGGCAGCTGATCGGCGTGACGTTCGCGAGCATGGAACGACTGTTTCGCAGGATCGGCGTGCACGCGCACCGCGCGGGGCCGCCGAAGCAGGTGGACGGGCGTCTGGTCGTCGCCTGCTGGATCGACCTCGATCCGCAAACGTTTGCCGCACTGGGAATCGAGCCGGAGCGCATCGCCCGGCCCGCCATTGCCGCCTGATCCGGAACGCGCGTGTCCGGCCGGGCGGCATCGTAACGAAGGAGAAACCACGTGGACCAGTCTCAGGTCTTTCGCGCGATGATGCCCGGATTGACGAGCGCCGACGGCGCGCGCATCGCAATCGCCTATCCCGCGTATGCGCGGGCGCTGCCGCTCGTGCGGCTCGACCGCCGCGGGCTCGTGTTTCGCGCCGCCGGCGCCGCGCCGCTCGTGTGCGGCCTGCCGCGCGCGGCGACGCTGCTCGTCGCCGACGAGCCGCTCTGCTCGCTGCGCGTCGTGATCCGCGACGTCACGCCCAGCGGAGACGGCCGTCACGACCTGACCATGCAGCCGTCCGGCGCGGCCGGCGACGAATTGCTGTGGCACGCGCTGCGGGACCGCGCGCCGTACCGGCGTATCCAGCAGCCGCTCGCGCCGGTCGATGTCGCCGCTGCCGGCGACGCGCATGCGCCCGCCGACGACGTGCCGCGCCCGTCACGCAGCGCCGCGTTCCGGCTCGCGTGCCGCAGCGACGCGCTGTTCTTCGCCGACTGGATCGAATATCACTTCGACGAACTGCGCGCGCTGTCGCAGCAGCATGGGCCGCAGCTGAAGCTGAACGAGGTGAAACGGCAGGTTTCCGACGACGAGGTCGACGTCCGTTTCGTCTACGACGTCGAAGGCCATGCGACGCGGCACGTGCTCAACGACTGCGCGCGCGAAGCCTGTACGTGGATCGAGACCGAAATGCGCGACAAGTACGCGCTGCCGATCGCGCAGGAACGGTTCGGCTCGCACGGCGGCCATGTGCACGCCAGCGCCTGAACGCGCGGCAAGGCCGCACGTTGCACGGATACAACAGCGCGTCGGCGGGTCTTGCCCGCTTCAGGGTTTTCCCTTAAATTGACGTCTGTCTCCTCCATGTCTCCAAACATGGTTTCGGCCCGCTCCAGCAGCGGGCTTTTTTATTGCCCGCGCGCCGGCTCGATGCGGCACCGGCGGCGGCAAGCCGCCCCACCGCTGCGCCGTCGTCAGGCGCTTGCGAGCGCGATGCGCGCCACTTCGGCAAAGTACCGCGCGCCCAGCGGCAGGATGTCGTCGTTGAAGTCGTACTTCGCGTTGTGCAGCGGCACGCCGCCGCGCTCGCCCGCGCTCCCGTTGCCGATGAAGATGAAATTGCCGGGGACGACCTGCAGGAACGCGCCGAAGTCTTCCGAAATCATCATCGGCGGCACGTTCGCGTCGACGTGCTGCGCGCCCGCGACGCGCGTCGCCGCCGCCACCGCGACCTCCACGTATTCCGGCGAATTGACGGTCGGCGCGAACTCGTGGGTGTACGCGAATTCGCATTCGACGCCATGCATCCGGCAGATTCCCTCGCTCACTTCGCGCATCCGCGTCGCCAGCAGGTGCTGCACCTCAGGCGAATAGCTGCGCGTGTCGCCCTTGATCGTTACGGTCGACGGAATCACGTTGCGCAGCCCGTCGGTCAGGATCTCCGTACACGAAATCACCGCGGGCAGGCTCGGATCGAGATTGCGCGAAATGATCGTCTGCAGCGCGAGCACGATCTGCGCCGCGATCACGATCGGATCGACGCCCATATGCGGGCGCGCCGCATGCGTGCCGCGCGCATTGATCCGAATCACGAAGTTGTCTTCGCTCGCCATGATGCCGCCTGCACGCGTCGAGAAGGAGCCGGCCGGCATCCCGGGCATGTTGTGCGCGCCGAAGATGGCGTCGATCGGAAAGCGCTCGAACAGCCCGTCGGCCATCATCGCCTTTGCGCCGCGACCGTGCTCTTCCGCCGGCTGAAAAATGAACCGCACGGTCCCGTCGAAATCGCGTTGCTCGGCGAGCAAGCGCGCCGCGCCGAGCACCATCGCCATATGGCCGTCGTGTCCGCATGCATGCATCTTGCCCGGCACGCACGACGCATGGGCGCGCGCGGGTACGTTCTCGACGATGTTCAGCGCGTCCATGTCGGCGCGCAATCCGATCGCGCGCGGACTCTCGCCCACCTTCAGATTGGCGACGACGCCGGTGCCGCCGATGCCGCGATGCACGTCGAGCCCGAAGCTTTCCAGAAGCGCCGCGACGTAGTCGGACGTCGCGACTTCCTCGAAGCCCGTCTCGGGATGGCGGTGAAAGTGATGCCGCCAATGTTTCAACGTCGATTGCAGTGTGCTTTCCATGTTCGCGCTATCCGTCAAATCGCCGAATGGAACCGGCGCCGGCCGCGCACTTGCGTCGCCCGATACGCGCGGACCTTCTGAGCCCGACACGCCCGCGTCACGTTGACGCCGCGTTGTCGCAAAAATAATATTTCATCGCACGTCGAATTTCGGCGCATTCTTGGCCGCCGTTTTGCAAGAAAATTTCGCCCCTCCACCCCGCTACCCCGATGCTAGACAACTACGATCTGAAGCTGCTGAGCGAGCTCCAACGCGACGCCGATACGCCGCAAAGCGAACTTGCCGCACGCGTGAACCTGTCGCCGGCGGCCGTGAACCGCCGGTTGCGGCGGCTCGCCGACGAAGGCGTGATCGACCGCTATACGGCGATCCTCGCGCCCGAGAAGGTCGGCTACCCGCTGACGATCGTCACGATGATCGAAGTCGAAAGCGAACAGATCGACCTGCTCGATACGATGAAGCGCACGTTCGAAGCGTGTGCGCAAATCCAGCAGTGCTACTACGTCGCGGGCGAATGGGACTTCGTGCTGATTTTCTCCGTGCGTCACATGGAGGAGTACAACGACCTGACACGGCAGCTGTTCTTCGCCAACAACAACGTGAAGCGGTTCAAGACGCTCGTGACGATGAGTCGCGTGAAGGCGGGGCTCGAGATTCCGATCGGCCCCACGACCTGACGCGCGGCCGACTCAGACGTGAGTCGCCGCCCGGCTCGCCGCGCCGGCCGCCCAGGCCGCCTGTCGCGCCAGCACCGCGTCGGCCGTCTCGCCGACCAGTTCGCGATACGTGTCGGGCGCCGTCGCACCTTCCGTATTCACGACCAGCACGCGCGAATCGCGATCGAGCCCGACGCGCGTGGCCTGCGCGCGGTCCTTCAGCAACCCGGCGAGGCCGGCGAGCCCCGCGGCACCCGACTCGCCTGCAACGATCGGCACGTCGCCGTCGCGGCCTGTCGCCAGCACGCGCATTGCATCGATCGCATCGGCGTCGGCGATCGTCATGAAGTCGTCGACGGCCGGCTGCAGGAATCGCCACGCAAGCGGCGACGTCTCGCCGCACGCGAGCCCGGCCATCACCGAATCGACGGAGCCCGTCGCGCGCGACGGTTTGCCGGCGAGCGCGCTCTGGTACAGACAATCGGCCTGCTGCGGCTCGACGACGACGAATCGCGGCCGATGCGCGCCGTGAAACTCCCATAGATAGCTGACGATGCCCGCCGCGAGACCGCCGACGCCGCCCTGCAGCAACACGTGCGTATAGGCCGGCCGATCGGGTCGGGCGCCGCTCTGCTCGACGATCTCCGCGGCGACGGTGCCGTAGCCCTGCATCACGTCGCGCGGAATGTCTTCGTAGCCGTCGTACGACGTATCGGACACCACGTGCCAGCCGTTCAGCGACGCGAGCCGCGCGGCTTCCTCGACCGATGCGTCGTAGTTGCCTTCGATCCGGACGATCTGCGCGCCATACGCAGCGATCGCCTGCTCGCGTTCGATGCTGACGTTCGCATGCAGCACGATCACGCATCGGCAGCCGAGCGTCTGTGCAGCGGCCGCGAGCCCTTTGCCGTGATTGCCATCCGTTGCGCTGACAACGGTAAAGCCTGCGAGCAGCGCGCGATAGCGGCCGTCGAACAATGCGCGCGGATCGAGATCGTGCGCCGGCCACAGCCGAAGAATCAGGCGCACGAGCGCGCTCGGCGCGCCGAGCGCCTTGAAGCTGCCGAGCATCGAGCGCACGGACTCGTCCTTCACGCTCAGGCTCGCGATACCCGACGCCGCGGCGAGCGCAGGCAACGTGCGCAACGGTGTAGGCGCCGGCGCAATCTTGTCCCAGCAAGCCAGCCACGCGCGGCTCTGCTCCGCTTTCTCGATGCTCAGGATGCGCTTCAGCGCGTCCGGGTATGGCGCGCGCGTTGCGCGCGGATTGGCGATCAACATGTCGTGAAGTTCCAGCGATGAAGGGTTGGGATAAGGCGACGCGTTCGGCGCGATCACGCGGCCGCGAGACGATCGAGCACGACGTCGAGCAGCAGACGGGCGCCGTCGACGAGCTGGCTGTCGTCCGTATGTTCGCGCGGGTTGTGGCTGATGCCGCCGCGGCTCGGCACGAAGCTCATCGCGGCTGGCGCGATGCGCGCGATCATCTGCGCGTCGTGGCCGGCGCCGGACGTCATTCGGCGATACGAAAAGCCGCGGCGCGCAGCGGCTTTTTCGATTGCGTCGACGAGCGCGGCATCGAACACGACCGGCTCGAAACGCGCGAGCCGCTCGGTCGAAATCTGCACGCCTTCGCGTGCCGCGAGCTGCTCGAGATGGTCGGCGAGACGCTGCTCCGCTTGCTGCAGCCGCTGCTCGTCGGGGTCGCGCAGGTCCACCGTCAACACGGCCTTGCGCGGAATCACGTTGATCACGTTCGGTTCGATGCGCAGCATGCCGATCGTCGCGAGCGTCGTACCGGACGACACCGCGAGCTCGCGCAGAAACGTCGCGATCGCAGCCGCGACCCAGCCTGCATCGTGGCGCAGATGCATGGGCGTCGTGCCCGCATGGTTTGCGTTCCCCTGTACGGTGATCTGCTGCCACGAAATGCCCTGCAGGTTCTCGACGACGCCGATACGGACGTTCTCCGCCTCGAGGATCGGCCCCTGCTCGATATGCAGCTCCAGATACGCATGTGGGACGATCGCGCCCGGTTCGAGGTCGCCGGCATAGCCAATGCGCGCGAGCTCGTCGCCGAGACGCGTGCCGTCGATGCCGATCGTGTTCAGCGCGTCGTCGATCGACAGGCCGCCCGCATGGACGAGCGAGCCCATCATGTCGGGCTGATAGCGGATGCCTTCCTCGTTCGTAAAGGCGGCGACCGTGATCGGACGCGCCGGCTCGATGCGCGCGTCGCGAAACGCGCGCGCGACTGCAAGACCGGCGAGCACGCCGTAGCAGCCGTCGAGCGCGCCGGCGTTCTTTACGGTGTCGATATGCGAGCCGATCATCAGCGGCTGCCGGCCCGCGGCCGCCGGGCCGGCGTGCAGCGTGCCGAAGATGTTGCCGATGCGGTCGATGCGGACGTCGAGGTCCAGCTCGCGCATCCACGCGACGACGCGGTCGCGGCCCGCGCGCTCGTCGTCGGTCAGCGCGATGCGCGTGCGGCCGCCGAGTTCGCGGTCGGCGCCGATCTCGCCGAGCTCGCGCAGTTGACGCAGAAGGACTGCGCCGTCCAGTTGCAGCGACGTCTTCATTCCGTGCTTCCGTCAAAAAGCACCGCGCCGGGTGGCGCGGGTGCGTGGAAGCAATGTTATTTCGGGTGGCGTGGGATTTTTGCTCGTTGTGATGGGGTGCTGTGCAAGGTTCTTGCGTTTTTGCGGGGTGTTTGCAAGGGGTGGTGGGATGCGATGACGCGCGACACTCTCAGACCGCTATCCCGACGTCCACCGCGACGATGATTCCGTGCTCGACCCACGTCTGCCAGTTGCGCTCGAAGTCGAAACCGGCGTCGCGCGCGAGCGCGGCGGCGTAGGCATCGCCGATCGTGGTGCCGTCGCGCAGATCTGACAGCATCGCAAATGCGTACCGCGATACCGCGATTACCTCCGGCATCCATTGCGGCCGGGCGACGATCATCCACTGCGGTCGGTCGACGTCGTCCGGATCGAACGCCTGACCGGACGCATGGAACGCGAGCCAGCGATCCGCAGCACGCGTCGACGTGTGA
Organism: Burkholderia sp. BC1; assembly: GCF_052683555.1. Classification (NCBI taxonomy): domain Bacteria; kingdom Pseudomonadati; phylum Pseudomonadota; class Betaproteobacteria; order Burkholderiales; family Burkholderiaceae; genus Burkholderia; species Burkholderia sp. BC1. The sequence continues at coordinate 7,788 of NZ_JBQYLP010000040.1, read as the reverse complement.
AGCAACTGCACGGCCGGATGAAGCCGAACCGAGCAATGCGCCAACGTGTCGCGCGTACATTGCGCCCATGGGTCCGGCAGTCGCGTCGTCGCGTCCGCGGCAAAACAGGCGCGATGGACCAGCCACTCGAGACGCGCGACGTCGGCGAGATGGCGACAGGTCGCCGTCGGCGGCCACGACTCCAGCAATTCGGCCATGCGGCTGCCGAACCGATTCAGATCGCCGGACCGAACCGGATCGGCGATTCCGTATTCACGCGACAGCGTCAGAAAGAAGTCGTCGCCCATCAGACTGCGCAGCACGGGATACGCGCAGGCCAGTACGCGGTGCCACGTGCGCCATAGTCGAGCCCGGTAGCGCGCGACGCGCTCGCGGTTGTTGGTTTCGTCGCCGACCAGCGCACCGAGCAAACGCTGTTCGGCATCCGGGTGCAGCAGCGACGTCACGAATTCGAGCTGCACGTGCTTCAGCCGCTCGCTCATCGCGCCCTCCTCGAGGCGAACGCATCGGCCACGTTTCTCGCCGTCGCGGCTTCGTCCAGAAGAATCGCGATCGGCGGAACGTCCGCGTCGCATTCGATCAGCGTCGACACGGTGCCGAATCGCTCGACGGCATAGCCGTAAAGCTGCCACACATCGGTCGGCACTCGGCGACCGCGATGGTTCGCGTCCGCATGATGCCGGCATCGGTACGCGCGCACATGGAGCTCCCTGACGGCATCTACCGGAAACCGCCCGAGCGCCTCGAACGCATCTTCACCATGGTTGCACTGATTCACGTAGAGGCTCGTGACGTCGACGAGCAACGCACATCCCGTTCTTCCGACAAGTTCGGAAATGAAGTCTGTTTCCGTCATCTCGTCCTGTCGAAACGACACGTCGCGTGCGACGTTCTCGATCAACACGGTGCGCTTCAATGCGTGCTGCAAGCGGTCGACGTTCCGCGCGACCACGTCGAGCGACTCGGACGTGAGCGGCAACGGCAGCGACTCGTGCAAGCGGCGTGTGAGCGCGACCGACCAGGACAAGTGCTCGGACACGAGCGCCGGCTGGAATCGATCGACCAGCGATGCGACACGCTCGAGATGGCCGGCATCCAGCGGACCGGCCGAGCCGATGCTGAGCCCGACACCGTGGAAACTCAACGGATAGTCGCGCCGCACCTGCTCGAGCACATGAAGATCGTAGCCGCCGGCGCCGAGATAATTTTCGGTATGGACCTCGAGCCAGTCGACGGGCTGCGCTGCAGCCAGAAAGTCACGATAGTGGACGTCGTGAAGACCGACGCCCACGCCGAGATCGCGATCGATCCGTGCCGCAGCGTCCGCACGATCGCGCGCCGATTCGGGCAAAGCCTGTTCTGTTGCCATATTGCGTGATGTCTCCTTGACTGACGGATGCGTCGCGACCCTGGTCGATGATGCGATGGACGGCTTGCCGCCCGACGAGACGCGTCGACGTGACGCGCTCATGTTTCAGCGCCTTCTGACGCGATCGACGGGGGAAATAGACCGGCGACTGCAGAAGCCAGAATCATCCGATCGTGGTTGATCGGCACATGCGAACCCCTCACGCGCGGGCGAAACACGGCATCGCCGGGCCGTATCGACACACCCGACAGCATGCATACGGCGCTCGTGCGTGCAAGACCGATGCGCCAGACTTGGTCCGTGTAGTGGCCCATGCAGGGATTGCTCCAGCTGATGCTGATCATCGTCGGCGACAGTTGCTCGACGGTCGAGATATGCAGCGGCGAGGGGGCGTTTTCCATGATCGTGGACGTGTCAGCGAGATGCTGTCGGCAAGCCGAGCACGTCGCCGGCCTGGATGATCAGCATCGCCAATCTTTTTATCGACGGCGCACCGTTACGATCGCGTCGACTTCCCGCCGTGCCGAAGATTCGTCGCACAATCGCCCGATCCAACGACGCGCGCAACGAACGACGCGCGATGGTCTTTTCGTCGTCGGGCACGCGTCCGGCGCGCTTCGTCGGCGCGAAAACAGTCATCCGAGAATGCGCTTCGATCCCATTTTCATGCGTGCACCGACGCCGCTTTTCATGCGCTCCGCCCTTACATCCGGGGCCGCGATCGTGCGAAGATTCTGTGCGATCGATGACACGGATAGTAGAACCAAGATTTCCCATTTTTGTGTGTACCAAGCGGATGAATCGAGATTTTGAAATTCAGCTCGACCGGACGGCGAAGCTGTCCCTGGCAGAACAAATCCACACCAGTATCAGCAGAGCGATAGAGTCAGGCTTGCTCGCCCCCGGCACACGCCTCCCTTCATGGCAAGACCTCGCAGCGCAGCTCGGCGTCGCGCGCGGCACCGTGCAATCCGCGTACGAGCGCCTGTCCGACGCGCAAATGATCGAAACCTTCGGCGCCAGAGGGACGCGCGTTGCGCCACGATCGCGCGTCGTGCTGTCGCGGCCGCAAGTGCCGCCGGTCGGCGCGTTCATGAAGGCCTACGACGAGATGAACGCGGGGCCTGCGATCTTCCAGCTCGGCATTCCGGCGTTCGAAGGGCTGCCGGAGAAGCTGTTCTCCCGTTCGCGCTCGTCGAACCTGCTGAAGGCCGGATCCTTGTCGTCGTTGCTCTATCCCGATCCGCGCGGCGAGCTCGAACTGCGCACCGAGATCGCCGCGAATCTGGCGATCACGCGCAACTTTCACTGCCACCCCGAGCAGGTGTTCGTCACGTCGGGCTATGTGGCCGGCCTGGGGCTGGCGCTGCGCGTGCTGGGCATCGACGGCAAAAAAGTCTGGATGGAAGAGCCGGGATTCATGGTCACGCGCAAAGGACTCGAGCTCGCGCGTCTTAAGCTCGTGCCGGTGCCGGTCGATGCAGACGGCATCAACGTCGATTACGCACTCGCGAAAGCACCCGACGCCGCACTGGCCGTCGTGACACCCGGTCAGCAGGCGCCGCTCGGATCGACCCTCTCGTTGCGACGGCGTCTCCAGATGCTCGAATGGGCACGCACGAATCATGCATGGATCATCGAAGACGACTACCTCGGCGAGCTGCAGCTGCAAGGCCGGCCGGCACCCGCAATGGCGTCCCTCGACGAAGGCAAGCGCGTGATTCATGTCGGCTCCTTCAGCAAGACCATCAGCCCGGCGCTGCGGCTCGGCTTCGTCGTCGCGCCTATCGAACTCGTCAATGCGTTCTCTGAAGTCACCGCAACGCTCGCCCCTGCGCCGTCGCCGGTAATCCAGCTCGCAACCGCCGAATTCATGCGGCGCGGCCACTATATCCGGCGCGTGCGTCGGCTCAAGCGCCTTTATTCCGCACAGCGCGACGCACTCTGCGATCAGCTGAGAATGCGCAACGCGGAATGGATAACGGCCGGCCTATCCGTCCTGCTCAGGCTTCCCGATGGCGCGCCCGACACGAAAATCGTCAGGGACGCGATGACGGTCGGCATCGCGCCGTCGCCGCTGTCCGCGTGGTTCGCGACGCCTTCCTGGACGAGGCCCGGCCTTCTGCTCAGCGTCGCGACCGCACCCGAACAGCACGTGGCGACGTCGTGCCGCCGGCTGTTCGACATCATCGAACGCCACTGCGGAAAGGCGCGGTAGCGACCGGTCGCCTGCGATCGCGGCAGGCGGTCTGCGCCGTCCGCCGCGCTTCACCCCATCGGTTCCCGCGCGCGATGCGTCTCGGCCGTAACCGGTCACTGCCGGTCGATGCCGGGCTCCGCGCTTCGCACAGATGCGACGAGCAGACAAAGCGACGCGGCGAGCAGCACCAGGTCCTTGAGCAGGAACTGGCCAGGCAGCGCCGAGATCGCCGGAAAGCCGCCGGCCGTCGCTTCCGCGACACCCGGTGTGCTCAGGAAAAACGTCAGCGTGATCAGATAAGTCGCGGCCGACATCGCCGCACCCAGCGCCGACAGCACGGGCTGGAACGCCCCGGCGATCAGCGCCGCAGCCGTCGAGAGTTCGAGCACGCCGATCACGTTGCTTGCGCCCTGAACGCCGAACGACGCGTTCAGCCAGCTCATGATCGGGCTGTTGACGACGAACGGTGCGATGCCGTTGGCTTCATATCCCGTGAACTTCATGCCGCCGAACCACAGAAAGATGACGACGAGCGCCCATCGGAGCAGCGCAAGAAGCGACAGCGACCCAACACCCTTTTCAGCGATCTGCAGATGGAACTGATTTGCACGCGTGCTCATATTCGATATCCGATTCAAGTGAGAACTGACTTCGTTGGCGAGAAATTTCACGCGCGGCCGCTCGAGCGATCGCACGTTTGCGACACGCGCCGACCTACGGACCAGCGCGGCGTTGCGTTGTCGAGTCAAGGAGCGAACAGGAAACGGCCGTGTTGCGCCGTTTCGTCATCGGTGCGAACTGACGCTATGGAAAGAAGGTGGGCGACGTTCCGTCGAGGCGTTTGAAAACCTTGGCGACGACTGCGATCGCAACGGCCAGCGAGATGTCGGCGAGGCTCGCGGAAGCCGTCGTACCGGCTATCTGGAGCACGTCGACCAAGTTTGCGGCCACGACCGCGCGCAAGGCAGCGAACGGTTTGCCGACACGCGGCCGTGCGCACTTGCCGGTGCGCACGTCGCGCGTCGCGGCAAGCGACCCGAGGGCTGGACTGGCGATGCGGTTCATGGCGTGCCTCGTTCGTCAGTGGGCTAGGAGTCTCCACTTTAGAGGCCGCCATTACGGATTTCGAGACTGCGTGGGCTCAACAACATGCCCGAAAGGATCAAACGCCGGCACGGTCCATTCGACGCCACGTGCCGCGTGCAAGGCGCGCTATTCCCCTTCGTTCGCGAGACGCCGCCATTGTCCGGGCGTCATCCCCATCTTGTCGGTGAACACACGCCGGAATGCCGCGACCGACCGATAGCCGATCGCCTCGGCCACGGCCTCGGTGCTCATCGTCGGCTTCTTCAGCTCGTTTGCGGCCAGCGTCATCCGGATGTCCGTGAGCAGGTCCGTGGCCGAGCGGCCGAGTTTGTCCTGGAAGTGCCGCATGAAGGTTGCGCGCGACATGTTGCAGAGCGCGGCCAGCTCGGGCAGGCTCCACGGTCGCGCGGGGTCGGCGAACATTGCCGAAATGGCCGGCGCCAGCCGCGGATGACCGGCCAGCGCAAGCAGCCCCGCCGGCGCCTGCCCCGATTCGCTCGCCGCGCGCAGCACGAGCGTGAACAGTGCCGAAGTCAGCGCATTGAGGATCGCGTATCCGCCCGGCTTCTCGCCGGCCGACTCCATGCGCATCAACGCGACGAGACTGGCGAGCTGGTTCGACGCAGAGCCGTTGCCGCTACCGTCGCCGTCGTCGTCGCCGCCATCCGCGGAGCGCACGGTCAGTGTCGTCGGCAGGTAGTCGCGAATCAGCCGATCATGCGGCGGCCGGATGAAGAAGCGTCCGCACAGCATGTCCAGGCGTTCGCCCCGACCGTCGTTCTCGCTGAGCATCCATCCGGCGAAACCCGCGCGATTATGCGTGCGGCCCGGCGTATGGCCGCTGCCATCGTGCAGCACGTGCGCGGCACCGTGCGGCAACAGCACGATGTCGCCGCTCGCCAGCTCCCTGACCGTCCCGGACTCGGTATCCTCGAGCACAGCACGCCCCTCGAGCACGACGTGGTACGGAATCTCGTGTGCGGCCGATCGATCCCACGCAACCTGCCACGGCGCACCGTACACGCAGCGGACCTCCACCCGGCCGGTGACGGTGATCATTTGCAGAAGATGGCTCAGCCAGTCGATGTCGGACATGGAATTTCAAAACCGGAAGCGTTCACGCGGTTCGGGCATTTTATGGCGGTTTCGCGCGACCGTACGCGCGTGCGATAGCGCCTTCGACGGCACGCGAATGAGTCAGACGAATCGCTTCCTGTACTGGACGAAATCCGACCGCTCGGCGACGCGATCGTAAAGCTGCATCGCCTGACGGTTCGTCTTGTGCGTCAGCCAGTACACGCGCGGTACGCTGCGACACATCGCGTCGCCATAGACGTGCTCGATCAGCGCGCGGCCGGCGCCGCGACCGCGCGCGTCGTTCGCAACGAACAGGTCCTGCAGATAGCAGTAGTCGTCGGTCGTCCACGTCGATCGGTGATACAGCCAATGCACGAGACCGAACACCCGTTCACCGGCGACCGCGAGCGCGGCATGCATCGGCTCGGACGGATCCATAAAGCGCGCCCACGTCGCCTGCGTCACGGCGTCCGGAATATCGACTTCATAAAAGCGCTGATAGTCCTTCCACAACGGATACCAGACGTCGAAATCGCCGCGCTCGACCGGTCTGATGTCGACGCGCGGCAGCGAGCCCGCCCGATCGTGCGCACGGCGCAGCCACGCATCCAGACCGATACGGCCGACACGCGCTGCGCGCGACGGCACCAGCGAATCGTGCTGGAGCCGTCCGCCGAAATATCGCGCATCCGCATCCTTGGCGACGCTTCGCCGGTCGCCGACGGAGTTCAGATAGCGCGCGACGATGTCGTCGAACGGCGCCCGCTCGGGACCCGCGATTTCGACGATCCCGTTCCCCGGCGTCGCGAGCGCCACTTGCGCGACGATGGCCGCGACGTCGTCGGCCGCAATCGGTTGAAGCAGCGCCGGCGGCAGTCTGACGACGTCGCCGTCCGTATGCGCGTCTGCGATCCCGCGCAGGAACTCGAAGAACTGCGTCGAGCGAACGATCGTATACGGGATGCCCGATGCCTCGACCTGTTTTTCCTGGGTCATCTTCGCGCGGTAATAGCGCTGATCCGGCACGCGGTCGGTACCGACGATCGACAGCACGACATGGTGCCGCACGCCCGCCGCCGCTTCCGCCGCAAGCAGGTTGCGACCGGCCGTCTCGAAGAATGCCTGCACGGCCGCTGCGTCGGACGAGCGCCTGTCCGACAGATCGATCACGACGTGTGCGCCGGCGACGGCTGCGTCGAGGCCGGCGCCCGTGAACACGTCGACACCCCGTTTGCGCGACGCCGCTACCACTTCGTGTCCGTGCGCCTGCAGAACGGCAACCGTCTTCGCGCCGATCAGGCCGGTGCCACCGATCACGACTATCTTCATGATTGCCGCTCCCTGTTCATTGCCCCGACACGGCCGCCCGAATCACCGACACGTCGATTGCCGCGAGCGCCCGCTCGATTGCAGACGCCGTCTGGTCCGGCGACAGAAACGCGGTACCCTGCACCGGAAGAAACTGCAGCGAGTTCAACCCGATGCAGCCGAATGCGGCCGACAGGTACGGCGTCAGGAAATCCGGCTGATTCGCGCGTTCGCCGCTAAAGACGCCACCGGCAGCGATGCCGATGAACACCGGACGATCGCGGAGCAAGCCGATCTTGCCGGTCGGCGTCGACTTCATCGTCCGCCCGACGCGCAGCACGTGATCGATCCACGTCTTGAAGCCCGACGGAATCGTGAAGTTGTTCATCGGCGTACCGATCGCGATCACGTCGGCCGCCTCGACGTCCCGAATCAGCGCTTCGGAGAGCGCGAGCGCCGCCTGCGGCGGGTTGGCCAACGTCGCGGGCGTCGAGAGCGCAGTCGCATAACCCGACGTCGCGTGTGGCAACGGAACGGCACCGAAGTCGCGCCGGCTGATGCTCGCGCCCGGCGAAATCTCGAGCAGCTTCGCGACGATCGCCGCCGACAGCTGGCGGCTGTACGATTCCGCTCGCGGGCTGAAATCAATATGAAGAATGTTCATGCGATCGATTCCAATCGTTCCGTCAGCTCGCGGCCACCTGCAGCCCGCGCTGCACCGCCGGGCGCGCGAGACCGCGCTCGAGCC
>NZ_JBQYLP010000039.1:0-56480 GCF_052683555.1 Burkholderia sp. BC1 | reverse complement strand
ACGTTCAGACTTTACCGTACTGGTCAGGCTTAAACATACAAGCGCGCCGCGTGCGACCCGCGGGCCACGCGTGTACCACTCACACCGCGCCGGCATCGGCGGGCGGCTCGGTCCGGCCGCCGGTCGTTACGACGACTGCTTCTTGCGATCCGGATCGATGATGACGGTGCAGGTCGTGCCGGCCGACAGCAGCACGCCGTCCGGCACCTCGTCGATCTTGATGCGCACCGGCACGCGCTGCGCGAGGCGCACCCAGTTGAAGGTCGGATTCACGTCGGCGACGAGGTCGCGGCTTTGCGGGTTGTCGCGATCGTAGATGCCGCGCGAGATGCTCTCGACGTGGCCTTTCATCACGCCGCCGCTCATCAGCCGCATCTCGGCCGGCGCGCCGACCTTCACGCGCGGCAGCTTGGTTTCCTCGAAGTAGCCGTAGACCCAGAACGAATGGCTGTCGACGATCGCGAGCTTCGCCTGGCCGGCGACCGCGTAGTTGCCCTTGAAGGTCTGCAGGTTCGTGATGTAGCCGTCGACCGGCGCGACGACGCGCGTGCGCTCGAGATTCAGCTTCGCGGCGTCGAGCGCGGCGAGTGCCTGCTGGTACTGCGCCTTGGCGCTCGACGCGCTGTGCGCGGCGTTCTCGCGGTTTTCCTTCGACACGACGAGCGCGTCGAGATCGGCGCGGCGGGCCGCATCGTCGCGGCGCATCTGCAGTTCCGCGCGGCGGGCGGCGACGGCCGCCTGCGCCTGTTCGACCGCGATCTGATAGTGCGACGGATCAATCTGCATGATCAGGTCGCCCTTCTTGACGAGCTGGTTGTCATGCACGGGCAGCTCGACGATCGCGCCCGACACGTCCGGCGCGACGTTGACGATTTCCGCGCGTACGCGCCCGTCGCGCGTCCACGGATCTTCCATGTAGTGCACCCACAGCGAGCGCCCGATCAGGATCGCGACGAGAAGGATGACGGCCGTCGCGACGAAGCCGAAGAGTTTTCTGAGCATCATGGTGGTGGTGGATCAACGGTAAACGGCGAGACTGAGTCCGCCGCATATGCAGACGAGCAGGCAGGCCCGGAACAGCGACGGGTGCCAGACGACACGGTAGAGGCCCGTATAGGCGAGCAGGCGGTCGACGGCCCAGGTCGCGAGCGCGCCGACGACGAACATCAGCACGACCGTGGGCATGTACGCATCGAGAATCGCGATTTCGCGCGGGATCATGACGAGGCTCCTGGTTGGGGGCGTGCGGGGCGGTTGCGGTTGAGCGGCGCAAGCGGCGACTCCGGATCGAGCAGCGCGCTGCGCACGAAATGCAGATGGCTCAGGATGCGCTGCAGGCGGTGCCGCTCTTCGCGCGACGCATGCAGCGTGTCGAGTAGCGGGCGCGTCGTCTCGATCGCGTCGTTGGCCGCGGCGAGCGCGGCATCGAAGCGCGCGGCATCCGGCTTCGCGAACAGCGCGGAGAGCGCGTTGCGCATCGTCTCGATCGCACGTCGCCACGGCATCGTCGGCGCGTAGCGCGGATCGGCCGGCAGCGTCGCGAGTTCCGCACGCAGGTCGATCGCCGCGTTGCCCGTTTCGAGCACCGCGAACATCCAGCGCAGCGCGTCGCGCTGTACGGTCGGCTGATCGGCCGACAGCGTGTGCGCCTGATACATCAGATCGCGCGCGCCGCTCTCGAACCGCGTACGCAGCCCGGCGAGCCGCGCGTGGCAGGCGGCGACGACCTGATGACGCAGATCGGCGAGCAGCCGCTTCTTGAGCCACGGCGCGGTCGGCGGGAACAGCACCGCGAACGCGATCGCCGACACGAGCATCGACAGCACGAGCGCGAGCGCGTCGTTCATGAAGCCGGTCGGATCGTAGTGCGTGATGTTGTCGGGGCCGGCGAGGAAGCTGAAGAAGATCAGATAGCCCATCCCGTAGCCCGCGAGCTTCGGCTTCAGCGTCAGGAAGATGCCGATCGCGAGCATCGGCGCGAGTCCGACGCAGAGCAGCACGAAGCCGTCGATGCGCGGATAGATGCCGAACATCGTGATCATGCCGGTGCACACCGCGAGTGCGGTGCCCATCCCCATCTGCGCGGCCATCGCGGTCGGACGCGGCGTCGACGACGCGAGCGCGCAGGTCGCGGCCGCCGTGAGCGTCAGCGTGACGCCGCTCGGCCATGCGGTTTCGATCCAGAACCAGCCGAGCACGAGAATCACGGCCGCCGTGCGGATGCCCGCGATGACGGCCGCGGTCAGGTTCGTGCGCGGCTCGTAGCGCTCGATCCAGCGTTCGCGCTCGTGCGTCGCGCTCGACAGCGACGCGTAGGTCGCCGCATATTCGCGCAGGTCGGTGATGAAGCGGTACAGCAGCTCGGCGGCCGTATCGAAGTCGAGCAGCGGAAAGTCGGGCTGCGTTTCGAGTTCGGCGCGCGTCGCGCGGATGCGGCGCGGCAGCGCGTCGCGCCACGCGAGCAGCTGCTCGGCCGCGTGCGCGGCGTCGGCCGACGTGCGCACCGGCTCGCCGTTGCGCGTGAGCAGCGGCGCGATCTCGCGGAAATACGGTTCGAGCGCGTCGATCGCGGCCTGCGCGCCGGCCGCGCGCAGCCGGTTCATCAGCTGATGCAGCGCGTGGAAGCGGCTCGATGCGCTCATGAATTCGCTGTTGAGCCGCGCGAGACGGCCGCTGCGCATCCGCGTGTCCGGGTTCTCGAACACGGCCATGCTGCGCGCGGCCTCGAAGCCGACGACATCGGCGACGAAGCGCGTGTGCACGCTTTCGATGTGCGCGCGTTCGAGCTGGCCGGATAGCGCGGCCGCGACGTAATCGACGAAGCTGCCGAAGCGCTTGCGCACCGTCGTGCGCATCTGCTCGCCCGTGTACTGCGGGAACACGAGCGCGCTGACGACGCCGGCCGACACGATGCCGACGACGATTTCGGCGACGCGCGTCATCGCGCTCATGAACGCGCCGTCCGGGTGCTGCGACGCGGGCAGGCCGATCAGCGCGGCCGTGTAGCCGGCCAGCAGGAAGCCGTAGCTGCGGAAGTTGCGGTTGCGCGCGGCGCCGGCCGTGCAGAGCGCGACCCACAGCGCGACCGCGAGCAGGAACAGTTGCGGCTGCTGCGGAAACAGCCCGACGAAGGTGAGCGTCGCGATGAGCCCGAAGATCGTGCCCGCGACGCGATAGAAGCTTTTCGCGAGCACGGCGCCGCTTTGCGGCTGCATCACGATGAATACCGTCGTCATCGCGGTCTTCGGCGCCGGCAGGTCCAGCCGCATCGACACGGCGAGCGAGAGGAAGGCCGCGAGCAGCGCCTTCGCGAGATAGAGCCAGGCGACGCCGTCGGTGCGGGCCCAGTCGCCGAATGCGGCGAAGCGGGCCGACAGCGCGCTGCCGGCGTGCGGGGAGGCGGGGGAGGAGGCTGACATGGCGTGCGCTCCGCGTTACCGGGCGGCCGTTGCGGGCGCGGCGCCCGCGTTGGCATTGGCGTTCGCCGCGAGCGCGCCTCGCGTGCCGGCGGCGGCCGATGCTGCGGCCGGTGCCGGGACACCCGATGCCGGGACACCCGATGCCGCCGGCGCATGCCCGGCCGTATGCGGCGCGCTCGCCGCCACCGCGCCGGCTGCCGCCGCGCGCTCGTCACGCACATCGGCGCCCGTCTCGACACCGCCGCCGAGCGCCGCCATCAGCGCCGCGTGCGCGGCGAGACGTTCGGCATCGATGCGCGCTGCCGTTTCCTGCGCGCGCAGCAGCTGCTGCTGCGCGACCAGCACGTTCACGTAGTCGGTCAGCCCGCGGCGGAAGCCTTCGCGCGACAGCCGGTAGCTGCGCTCGTTCGCGGCGACCGAGCGCGCGGCGTCCTTCTTCTGCGTATCGAGCGAGCGGATGCGCACGACCTGGTCGGCGATGTCCTTCAGCGCGCCGACGATCGTCTGGTTGTAATGCTCGACCGCGCGATCGTAGCCGGCATTCGCGGCGCCGAGCTGCGCACGCAGGCGGCCGCCTTCGAAGATCGGCAGCGACAGCGCGGGGCCGGCCGTCCAGCCGCCGTTCATCGCGCGCAGGAAGTCGGTAAACGGCGCCGTCACGCCGAACCCGCCGACGGTCGCGAGCAGATCGATGTTCGGATAGAACGCGGCCTTCGCGACGTCGATCCCGCGCGCCTGCGCGTCGACCATCCAGCGCGCCGCGACGACGTCGGGCCGGCGGCCGAGCAGGTCGGCAGGCATCGCGGACGGCAGGCCGGCCGGCGCGTCGAGCGACAGCTTCGGCCGCCGGATCGCGTCGCCGGCGCCCGGCCCCTTGCCGGCGAGCGCGGCAAGCTGGTGGCGCGCGAGCTGGATCGCTTCTTCATAGGTGTCGATCTGGCGCTCGTAGTCGGGCAGCGTCGATTCCGCCTGGCTCACTTCGAGCTGCGTGCCGATGCCGGCCTGCAACCGCTTGTGCGCGAGATCGGCGAGCGCGCGCTGGCGCTCGAAGGTTTCGCGCGCGAGATCGAGCAGCGCGTAGTTCATCGACATGCCGACGTACGCGCGCACGACGTTCGCTTCGAGTTCGAGCTTCGCGGCGCGTGCGTCGGCGGCCGTCGCATGCGCGGTGTCGAGCGCGCGCTCGGTCGCGTTCTTGTCCTTGCCCCACAGGTCGAGGTGATACGACAGCCCGAGCGTGCCGGTGTTGTTCCAGGTGTCGGTGTCCGCGAGCGGGCCCGGGCCGTAGTACACGTTGTCGGGCCAGTGCTGGCGCATCAGCGACAGGTTGCCGTTGATCTGCGGCAATTCGGCCGAGCGAGCGACGCGCGCCATCGCCTGCGCTTCGCGCACGCGGGCTTGCGCTGCCGCGAGCGTCGGGTTGCCGGCCTGCGCGGCGGCGATCCACGCGTCGAGCTGCGGGTCGCCGTACGCGCGCCACCAGTCCGACGCGGGCCAGCCCGCATCGCGGTCGGCCGCGCGGATCGCGGCGCCGGCGTCGAGCGCGTTTGCGTCGATTTGCGTCGACTGAGGCTTGTTGTCGCCCATGCTCGCGCAGCCGGCCATTATTAATGAGACTGCAAGAACCGCCAGTGCCAGCGTCCCTTTTGTTGCCGGAGACTGCACGATTTTCTCCCTTTTCGGATATAGATGAGTCGGAGGCGATTATATTTTTCAGTGATTCCTGAATAAATGGACAACGGTGCAAGGGATTTTTACGAATATTGAGACAATATTGGTTGGTCTCTGTGCAACAATCCGTCCGGATTCAAACGGGAAACGGGATGGATACGTTACAAAACATGCGGGTATTCGTTCGCGTGGTCGACGCCGGTAGCTTCACCGCCGCCGCCCAGCAGATGAATTCGACGACCGCCTACGCGTCGCGCGCGGTGTCCGATCTGGAGGCGCATCTGCGCACGCGGCTGCTGAACCGCACGACGCGCCGGATCGCGCTGACCGAAGCCGGCGAGCGCTATCTGCAGCGTTGCGAGCAGATCCTCGCGTATGTCGACCAGGCGGAAGCGGAGGCGGGCGACGCGCATGCGCGCCCGTCCGGCAAGCTGAAGGTTCACTGCTTCACGAGCCTCGGTCAGCACTACCTGGTGCCGGCCGTCGCGCGCTATCGCGAGCGCTATCCCGACGTGCACGTCGAGCTGACGCTCGCGCAGCGGATGCCCGATCTGCTCGACGAGGGATACGACGTCGCAATCGTCGTCGGCCGCGATCTGCCCGATTCGGGGCTCGTGTCGCAGCGGCTCGGCGAGAGCTACAGCGTCGTGTGCGCGTCGACCGCCTACGTCGCCGCGCATGGCGCGCCGCAGTGTCCGGCCGACCTCGCGCAGCACGTATGCCTCGGGATGGTCGCGCCCGGTTTCCACTACGACGAATGGACGCTGACCGGCCCCGACGGCGACGAGTCGGTGCCCGTCACCGCGCCGCCGTTTCGCGTGAACGTCGCCGAGGCGCTGGCCGTCGCCGTGCGGGAAGGGATGGGGATCGGCGGGCTGCCGCTGTATTCGGCGATCGGCGGGTTGCGCAGCGGGCAGATCGTGCGCGTGATGCCCGAATACCGGTCGCACGTGATGAACATCTACGCGTTGTATGCGTCGCGCCAATATCTCGACGCAAAAATCCGCACCTGGGTCGATTTCCTGCGCGATGCATTGCCGACGACACTCGCCGCCGACGAAGCGGCCCTCGAACAGTGCATGCGCGCGACATGACGACGCAGGGACGCGCGATCTGACCGGATTTGTCGTTCGCGCAACATTTTTTTACGATCGATCGCCGGACAGTTTGATACTGTTTCAGTCATCGAGGTCTGTTACCCGGAGCTGCAATGGATACGTCGCTGATGATCGGATATGGCCTGCTGTTCGGTGCGCTCGCCGCTGTCGCTGCTCGCGACGTGCTGCGCGCGATGGCGACGAACGCGCGGATGCAGCCGGTGCCGGTCCGCGTGCGCGCGCGCGACGACGCCGCGCGCCGCGCCGGCCGCTGAGCGCCCGCCGTCCGACCCCCGTAGCACCATCGCCGGCCGCCTGTGGCCGGTTTCCGCACGCTCAGTCGAGCGTGATTACCTTGTCCCACGCGAACGCAGCGTTTTCCCGTTCGCCGGTGCGTCGATGAATGTAGCCGCGCGGATTGCAGACGACGCGCGTGCCGCCCTCCACGACATAGTCGAATGACGTGTGCGTATGGCCGTGCACCCACAGCGAGACGGGCGGCCGCACGAGTTCCGTCATCTGCGTGACGAATCCCGCCGAAGCCGGATCTTGCGCATAGCGTTGCGCCAGCGACAGCCGGTGCGGCGCATGGTGCGTGACGACGACCGTGCGGCCCGCGAACGGCTGCGCGAGCTGCGCCGCGAGCCACGCGCGACTGCGCCGATGCAGCGCGATCGCATCGGCCGGCGCGAAGTCGCGCTCCGGCGCAGGCGCGTCGCCGTGCAGCGCCGCATCGTGCGGCCACGTCACCTGGATCAATCCCTTGAAGTCGAGCATCACGCGCTGCGCGGCGTCGATCGCGCGCGCGACGCTGTCGTCGTCCGCGCCGAACAGCGAGAAATCGGCCCACAGCGTCGTGCCGAGCACGCGAAAGCGCCGTTGCGGATCGACGTAGACGTCGTTGTTCAGGTAATGCACGTTGTCGAGCGCGCGCGCGGCGTCGCGCATCGCCGTTTCGAGCGCGCCGAATTCCCCGTCGTAGTACTCGTGATTGCCCGGCACATAGACGACCGGCACGTGCGGGTCGAACGTTTCCGCGGCCCAGCGCAGGCCTTCCGCGTGATTGTGGATGTCGCCGGCCAGCACGACGAGATCGGCGTCCGCATGCGCGATCGTATCGGGCTGGTGGCTTTCGAGATGCAGGTCGGACAGCACACGGATTTTCACGAACGTCGCTCCCGAATGGACGGCTTCAGCGCAGGACCTTGCCCGGATTCATGAGCCCGCGCGGATCGAGCGCGGTCTTCAGCGTGCGCATCAGCGCCGTTTCGACCGGCGACTTGTAGCGCTGCGCGTCGTCGATCTTCAGTTGCCCGATGCCGTGCTCCGCGCTGATCGTGCCGTGATGGCGATGCACGTTGTCGTACACGATGCGGTTGATCGGCGCCTGGAACTGCGCGAGGAACGCCTTCGGATCGCCGCCTTCGGGCGTCTGCACGTTGTAGTGCAGGTTGCCGTCGCCGAGATGGCCGAACGTGACCATCCGCGCGCCGGGCGCGGCCTGCTGGATCGCCGCGTCCGTTTCGTCGATGAAGCGCGCGATCGACGAGATCGGCACCGCGATGTCGTGCTTGATGTTGAGCCCTTCGTCGGCCTGCGCGAGCGGGATGTGCTCGCGCAAGTCCCAGAACGCGCGCGACTGCGCGAGGTTTTCCGCGACCACCGCATCGACCACGAGCCCCGCGTCGAATGCTTCTTCCATCAGCTTTTCGAACAGCGCGCGCGCATGCGTTTCGCTTTCGTTGTCGGACAGTTCGAGCAGCACCGTCTGCGCGTGCGTCTGTGCGAACGGATAGCGCAATTGCGGATAGTGCTTGCCGACGAGCTGCATGCAGAAATCGGACATCAGCTCGAAGCCCGTCAGCAGCGGGCCGGCCGCGCGCTGCGCGAGCGACAGGAAGTCGAGCGCCGCGTGCGGCGATTCGAGCGCGGCCAGCGCCGTGACCTGCGCGGCCGGCAGCGGATGCAGCTTCATCACGGCGGCTGTGATGATGCCGAGCGTGCCTTCCGCGCCGATGAACAGATCGCGCAGGTCGTAGCCGGTGTTGTCCTTGCGCAGTCCGCGCAGGCCGTCCCAGATCTCGCCCTGCGGCGTCACGACCTCGAGGCCGAGACAGAGCTCGCGCGCGTTGCCGTAGCGCAGCACCGCGGTGCCGCCCGCGTTCGTCGACAGATTGCCGCCGATCGTGCAGCTGCCTTCCGCCGCGAGGCTGAGCGCGAACAGGCGGCCGCCTTCGCGCGCACGTGCCTGCACGTCGGCGAGGATCACGCCCGCTTCGACGGTGATCGTGTTGTTGTGCGGATCGAGCGCGCGCACGCGATTGAGCCGCGCCAGGCTCAGCACGGCCTGCGTGCCGGACGTGTCCGGCGTCGCGCCGCCGGCGAGGCCCGTGTTGCCGCCTTGCGGCACGAGCGCGACGCCGTGCTGGTTCGCGATGCGCACGAGCGCCGCGACTTCGGCCGTGCTGCCGGGCCGCAGCACGGCGCAGGCGGCACCCTTGTAGCGGCGGCGCCAGTCGGTCAGGAACGGTTCGGTATCGTGCGCGTCGGTCAGCACGTGCGCGGCGCCGATCGCGTCGCGGCATGCGGAAACGAAAGTGTCGATGGACATCATCATCCTGTCGCGTAAGGGTCAGGACGCGGCGCGCTGCTTTTTCGCCGCGCGTTTGAACGGCGCGACGTAGGCGAGTGCAGCCGCGAAGAAGCCGAGGGCGAGCGCGGTCTCGCACCAGCCGAGCGTCGCGGACAGCCCGCGATCGGACATGCCGCGCACGATGCCTTCGGCGAAATAGACGAGGACCAGCATGCTCGCCCACTGCATCGTATAGATGTTACGCCGCCAGACGCCCGGCAGCGCGAGCGCGAGCGGCACGGCCTTCAGCATCAGCGCGGAGCCGCCGGGGCGCAGCGGCGCGAGCCACACTTCCCAGGCGATGCACAGCGCGATCAGCGCGACGAGGCACGCGGCCGCGGCCAGCGCGTAACGCGGCCGCGCGGCGACGGCGGCGGGAGCGGGGCGCGTGCTCATGCGGCTTCGGCCGCGCAGAGCGCGGCGGCGGCGCGCGCGAGCCGCACGCCGAGCGCGGCGGCCAGCGTCTTCTCGTCGGCCGAGAGGCCGGCCGGTGCCGCGCGATCGTGCTGCGCGACGTGCGAGGCGCCGTACGGCGTGCCGCCGGTGCGCGTCGTGGTCAGCGCGGATTCGGTGTACGGAATGCCGACGATCATCATCCCGTGATGCAGCAGCGGCAGCATCATCGACAGCAGCGTCGACTCCTGGCCGCCGTGCAGGCTGCCGGTCGACGTGAACACGCTCGCGGGCTTGCTGCTCAGCGCGCCGGACAGCCATTGCGGCGTCGTGCCGTCGAGGAAATACTTGAGCGGCGCGGCCATGTTGCCGAAGCGCGTCGGCGAGCCGAGCGCGAGGCCCGCGCACTCCTCGAGGTCGCGCAGTTCCGCGTAGGGCGGGCCGTCGGCGGGAATGTCGGGGGCGGTGGCTTCGCAGACCGTCGAGACGGGCGGCACCGTGCGGATGCGCGCCTGCATGCCCGGCACGCTGTCGATGCCGTTGGCGATCGCCAGCGCGAGATCGCGCGTCGCGCCGTGGCGGCTGTAGTAGAGGACGAGAATGTCTTTCATGGACGACGGAGCCGCCCGCGGCCGCGCGCGTGCCCGGTGCAGTCGGCCCCTGCTGGATCGAGCGGCTATTATAGGGGCTGAAGCCGTCGCGCAGCGCGGCGGCGGCGCGCCGTCGGGCGCGCGGCATCGACAAGGAGAAGCCGTTTGCCGAAGTTGAGCGTCGATCTCGACACCATCAAGCGTCTCGCGCAGTTCGCCGCGCGGCGCAGCGCCGAAGACCGCATCCCGCAGGTGGCGGGCAGCCTCACGTTCACGACGATGCTGGCGCTCGTGCCGCTCGTGACGGTGGCGTTCGCGCTGTTCACCGCGTTTCCGATGTTCGCATCGTTCCAGATCTCGCTGCAGGGCTTCCTCGCCGATCACCTGATGCCCGCGCAGTTCAACATCCAGATCTTCAAGTATCTGAACCAGTTCGCGGCGAAGGCGAAGGGACTGACGACGGCCGGCCTGATCGTGCTCGTCGTCACGTCGGTGATGACGATGATGACGATCGAGTCCGCCTTCAACCTGATCTGGCGCGTGCGCAAGCCGCGCCCGTTCGCGCAGCGCGTGCTCGCGTACTGGGCGCTGATCACGCTCGGGCCGCTGCTGTTCGGCGTGAGTCTGTCGCTGTCGTCGTACTTGTTTACGCAGTCGCTCGCGTTTACGGGCGCGGCGCCGTCGACGTCGATCGTCGAATGGCTGCTCACGCTCGCGTCGCTGCCGCTGACGGTGCTCGCGTTCACGCTGCTGTACGTCTATCTCCCGAACTGCACGGTCGCGTGGCGCGACGCGGTGATCGGCGGGCTGTTCGCGGCCGTCGCGTTCGAGCTGGCAAAGCGCGGCTTCGGCTACTACGTGCGGCGCATTCCGACGTATACGGCCGTCTACGGCGCGTTCGCCGCGCTGCCCGTGTTCCTGTTGTGGATGTATCTGAGCTGGTTCATCGCGCTGCTTGGCGCGATGGTCACGTCCGCGCTGCCGGCGATCCGGATCGGCCAGTTCCACCGCGTCGACTATCCGGGCAGCGACCTGCTCGACGCGCTCGAACTGCTCGCGCGGCTCGCCGAAGCGCGCGCGGCCGGCAAGCCGGGCCGCAGCGCGATCCGGCTTGCGACGATGCTGCGCTGCGACATGCAGACGGCGCAGCGCCTCCTGACCTTGCTCGAAGAACGGGAATGGGTCGCGCGCCTCGAAGGCGGCGAGGACTCGCCGCGCTACATCCTGCTTGCGAATCCCGAGCGCCTGACGCTCGCGCAGCTGTTCGACGTGCTCGTGATCGACCGCGCGGAGCTCACGTATCAGCTGCAGCGGCGGCGCAGCCATATCGACGGCGGCGCCTTGCTCGCGGTGCTGTCGAGCGAGCGCTTCGACGTGACGCTCGCGTCGCTGATCGCCACGCACCGGCTGTCCGGCACGCAGCCGGCCGCGGCATCCGAGCCGGCGCCCGACGACGCGCCGGAGCCGCACGCGCATCCGCCGCGCACCGCGTGAGCGCGGTGGTGGCGATGGCGCTGCTCCCCGATCTGCCGCCGCTCGCGGGGACAGGTATCGGGGCTTTTTTCGGGATTCTCGGGCAGCAGCGCTCGAACTGTTCGAGATGCGGGCGGTGAACCGGCGGCGCTCGCCCGCTCGCACCGATGACGGTGCGTGACGGACGTTATGCCGTGCGTGCTCGCCAGTGCGTCGGTTCGATAATTTGCGCAACGATAGGAGCGTCGGCGTTCATGTTGAGCAGGTCGATCTTGCGACCGAGCATCACGAAGCACGACGCATCGCACGTGTTGTAGCCGGATTTGATCGCAGCATCGCGCACCGGATCGGCGCGGACGAGGCGCTCGTGTTCCAGAGCGATCTCGTGCAGATGCAACGACAACCGCTGTACTTCGTCCCAAGGGACAGCGTCATTAGAGCGCATCATTTCTACCGCAGTTAGTGCGCGACCGTGAAGCTCATGCGCAGGCCGAGCGACCGGATGATTTTCTGCACGGTTTCGTAGCGCGGGTGCGCGCCGGGCGTCAGTGCCTTGTGAAGCGCGACGCGGCCGACGCCGGCTGCTGCTGCAACCTTCGTCATACCGCGCGCCCGCGCGACCGCAGCGACGGCCGCGAGGAACACGTCGGGATTCGGGTCCTCTGCCGCGACGGCGAGGAATTCCGCGACCGCCTCATCGTTGTCGAGGTAATCGGCCGCATCGAACTCGGTGTAGTTGGTCATCGGTTACTCCTTCAGTTCGCGCGCCATCTGCGCGGCGCGCTTGATGTCCTTCCGTTGCGTTGACTTGTCGCCGCCGCACAGAAGGAGGTAGACCACTTCGCCGCGTCGAACGTAATACACGCGGTAACCCGGCCCGAAATCGATCTTCAGTTCGCAGACCCCTTCGTCGAGCACACGGTACTCGCCGAAGTTGCCGAGCTGCGCGCTGATCAGGCGGGCTGCGATTCGGGCCTTGCCGCGCTGATCGCGCAGGTTGGCAAGCCAATCGTTGAACTCCGTGGATCGCAGCAAAGTAACCATGCCAGAACTGTACCCAATTGGGTACATTTCAGCAAGGTGAAACATAAGGTCTTTTGACGGAGGCGCCGAGCACCGAAGATCAGGCGGGCGTTTCCTGCCTGCTCAAAACCACGCCGTACGTGCTTAATTGTTCGTGAGCCCGAAGGTCTGTTTTCGCCTTTTTTGCGTGGGCGAAGACCGCCGGAAACCTTTGTCAGACGGACTAGAGCGGGATCTTTCCGGTACAGATGTCCCTGAACATCACCCAGTCGCCCATCAGGCTGTAGACGGGGTGGCGGAACGTCGCGGGGCGGTTCTTTTCGAAGAAGAAATGGCCGACCCACGCGAATCCGTAGCCGCAGACGACGGCGGCCGGCAGCCACGCCCAGTCACCGGTCGCGATCGCCATCGCGACGCAGCCGATCACGCCGAGCGAGCCGATGAAATGCAGCCGCCGCGACGTGCGGTTCTGGTGTTCGTTCAGATAGTACGGATAGAAATCAGCGAAGCTGGCGAATTGCTCCGTATGCGTATGCGCCATGGCCGTCTCCTCGGGCCGCCGTCCACCCGGACATTGTGCGGCGGCCGGCGAACCTCCGCAAGCGGGCGCCGGTGCGCCCGGCGGGGCCGCGCGCTTTCCTTTTGACAGGCTTTCCGATAGGATCGAAAACGGTTTTGCATTCAAGCATGAGGGGACTACGATGCGCGTCAGCGATATTCTGAAAGTGAAGGGCAACACGCTGTTTACGGTGACGCCCGATAAGCCGCTGCGCGAAGCGGTCGACACGATGGCCGAACACGATATCGGTTCGCTCGTCGTGATGGAGTACGGCGATCTCGTCGGGATTCTGACGTTCCGCGAAATCATTCTGCGGCTGCGCGAAAACGGCGGCGCGATCGGCGACGTGCAGGTCCGCAAGGTAATGGACGAGCCGCTCACGTGCACGCCGGAAACCGACGTCAACGAAGTGCGCCGGATGATGCTCGAGCGCCATGCGCGCTACATGCCGGTGCTCGACAAGAAGGTGCTGATGGGCGTGATTTCGTTCTACGACGTCGCGAAGACGGTCGTCGAGGCGCAGAGCTTCGAGAACCGCATGCTGAAGGCCTACATCCGCGACTGGCCGGAACCGGAAGCCGAAGCGCACAAGCCCTGAACCGAAGGCAGCCCGCCGTCGCGATGACGACGTGCGGGCGCAGCCGGCCCGCATGCGGCGGCACAGGCAGCGCCTGCGCCGCCGCTTTTTCGACAACCACACGACAAGGCCCGCGCAGCTTCGCCGAGACGACGCGCGCGTATTCCGAATGAGCGATCAATCGCATGTTTCGTCGGGGCGGCGCAGCGAGCGGCGCGCCCATGCGTCCCAGTTCGACCTGTTGCGCGAACACCGTTTCGCGCCGTTCTTCACGACCCAATTCCTCGGTGCGCTGAACGACAACGTTTTCAAGATCGGTTTCACGTCGCTCGTCACCTATCACACCGCGCGGTTCTCGGGCGTCGACGCGAAAACCGCCGCATTCCTGATTTCCGCGATCTTCATCCTGCCGTTCGTGCTGTTCTCGGCCACGTCCGGCCAGATCGCCGACAAATACGACAAGGCGACGCTCACGCGCTTCGTGAAGACGTTCGAGATCGTGCTGATGCTGATCGGCGCGGCCGGCTTCGTCACGCACAGCGCGGCACTGCTGTATCTGTGCACGTTCATGATGGGGATGCACTCGACGCTGTTCGGCCCCGTCAAGTATTCGTACCTGCCGCAGCATCTCGGCGAGCACGAGCTCGTCGGCGGCAACGGGCTCGTCGAGATGGGCACCTTCATCGCGATCCTGATCGGGACGATCGTCGGCGGCGCCGCGGCCGGCATCGAAGGCAGCGGCGAGCGCGTGCTCGCGGTCAGCGTCGTCGCGATCGCGCTCGCCGGGCGGCTCGCCGCGCAGCGCGTGCCGCCGACGCCCGCGCCGCAGCCCGATCTCGTGATCAACTGGAATCCGGTCAGCGAAACGTGGCGCAATCTCGCGCTCGCGCGGCAGAACCGCACGGTGTTCCTGAGCCTGCTCGGCATCTCGTGGCTCTGGTTCGTCGGCGCGACCTTCCTCACGTCGTTCTTCAATTTCGCGAAGGACGTGCTGTCCGCGAGCCCCGACGTCGTCACGGTGCTGCTCGCGACGTTCTCGGTCGGCATCGGCCTCGGCTCGCTGCTGTGCGAGCGGCTGTCGCAGCGGCGCGTCGAGATCGGCCTCGTGCCGCTCGGCTCGATCGGCATCAGCGTGTTCGCGATCGATCTGTATTTCGCGAGCCATGCGCTGCCGGCGCCCACGCATCTGCTGTCGGTCGGCGAATTCCTCGCCGGCCTGCGTCACTGGCGCATTCTCGCCGACCTGTTCCTGCTCGCGATGTTCGGCGGCTTCTACAGCGTGCCGCTGTATGCGCTGATCCAGAGCCGCAGTGCGCCGACGCACCGCGCGCGCATCATCGCCGCGAACAATATCCTCAACGCGTTCTTCATGATCGTGTCGGCCGTGATGGCGATGGCGCTGACGAAGGCCGGCGTCGACATTCCGGGGCTGTTTCTCGTCACCGCGCTGCTGAACGTCGCGGTGGCCGCGTATATCTATCTGCTGGTGCCGGAGTTCCTGCTGCGCTTCGTCGCGTGGGTGCTCGTGCATACGTTCTACCGGATCCGGATCGTGCATGCGGAGCGGATTCCGGAAGACGGCGCGGCCGTGCTCGTCTGCAATCACGTGAGCTATGTCGACGCACTCGTGCTGGCGGCCGCGAGCCCGCGCCCGATCCGCTTCGTGATGGATCACCGGATCTTCAAGACGCGTTTCGCGAGCTGGGTGTTCCGCCATGCGAAGGCGATCCCGATTGCGCCGCGCCACGAGGATCCCGGCATGCTCGCGCGCGCGTACGACGCATGCGAGGCCGCGCTGAAGGACGGCGAGATCGTCTGCATCTTCCCCGAAGGCAAGCTGACCAAGACGGGCGACATCAACACGTTCCACCACGGCATTACCGAGATTCTGACGCGCGTGCCGGTGCCGGTCGTGCCGATGGCGCTGCGCGGGCTGTGGGGCAGCGTGTTCTCGCGGCATACGGATGCACGGCTGCCGCGGCCCGTGAAGCGCGGCGTGATGAGCCGGCTGACCCTGGCGGTCGGCGAGCCGATGCCGGCGGCGCTCGCGACGCCGGCCGCGCTGCAGGCCGCCGTGGCCGAACTGCGCGGCGCGCGCAAATAACGGTGCGTCGGCGCTGCGCGCCGGCGCACGATCGCATCGCGCGGCCCGGACGGCCGGCACGGCTGGCATAATGTCGGTTTACCTATTTTTCGATCGGCGAACCGGCGGCGTGCCTGTTGGACGACAGGCCGCGTTCGGGTTTGCGCATTTTCTTTGGGCGGTTCCACCATGTCCGGCAATACCCTCGGCACGCTTTTCACTGTCACGACCTTCGGCGAGTCGCACGGCCCCGCGATCGGCTGCGTGATCGACGGCTGCCCGCCGGGCATGGCGCTCACCGAGGCGGACATCCAGGCCGAGCTCGACCGCCGCAAGCCGGGCACGTCGCGGCACGTCACGCAGCGGCAGGAGGCCGACGAGGTCGAGATCCTGTCCGGCGTGTTCGAAGGCGTGACGACCGGCACGCCGATCGCGCTGCTGATCCGCAACACCGACCAGCGCAGCAAGGACTACGGCAACATCGTCGAGACGTTCCGGCCCGGCCATGCGGACTACACGTACTGGCAGAAATACGGCGTGCGCGACTATCGCGGCGGCGGCCGCTCGTCCGCGCGCCTGACCGCGCCGATCGTCGGCGCGGGCGCGGTCGCGAAAAAGTGGCTGCGCGAGCGCTTCGGCGTCGAGGTGCGCGGCTACATGAGCGCGCTGGGCGAGATCGACGTGCCGTTCGTCGACTGGTCGCACGTGCGCGAGAATCCGTTTTTCGCGCCGAATGCGGCGATCGTCCCGGAACTCGAGGCGTACATGGACGCGCTGCGCAAGGACGGCGATTCGATCGGCGCGCGCATCGACGTCGTCGCGTCCGGCGTGCCGGTCGGGTGGGGCGAGCCGGTGTTCGACCGGCTCGATGCCGACATCGCGAAGGCGATGATGAGCATCAACGCGGTGAAGGGCGTCGAGATCGGCGCGGGCTTCGACAGCGTCGCGCAGCGCGGTTCGGTGCACGGCGACGAGCTGACGCCGGCCGGTTTCGTCGGCAATCACGCGGGCGGCGTGCTCGGCGGGATTTCGACGGGGCAGGACATCACGGTGTCGATCGCGATCAAGCCGACGTCGAGCATCCGTACGCCGCGCCGCTCGATCACGAAGGACGGCCAGCCGGCGACGGTCGAAACGTTCGGCCGCCACGATCCGTGCGTCGGCATCCGTGCGACGCCGATCGCCGAATCGATGCTCGCGCTGGTGCTGATCGACCATGCGCTGCGCCACCGCGCGCAGTGCGGCGACGTCGACACGCAGACGCCGAAGATCGCCGGCAGCGCGACGTGATGCGGTACGCGCGCCGTCGCTGAGCGCTTCGACGCAGAAGGAAACGGGGCACGGCAATGAGCCGCGCCCCGTTTCTTTTTGCACGAAAAAAACGCCGCGTCGCGCGGCGTTGATGGGTGCGTCACATGTTCGGATAATTCGGCCCGCCGCCGCCTTCGGGCGTGACCCACACGATGTTCTGCGTCGGGTCCTTGATGTCGCACGTCTTGCAGTGCACGCAGTTCTGCGCGTTGATCACCAGACGATCGCTGCCGTCGTCGTTCTTCACGAACTCGTACACGGCCGCCGGACAGAAGCGGCCCTCCGGCCCCGCGTACGTGCGCAGGTTCACGTTCACCGGCACGCTCGGATCCTTCAGCGTCAGATGCGCCGGCTGGTTCTCTTCGTGGTTCGTGTTCGAAATGAACACCGACGAGAGGCGGTCGAACGTCAGCTTGCCGTCCGGCTTCGGGTAGACGATCGGCTCGCACTGCGACGCCGGCTTCAGCATCTCGTGATCCGCATGCTTGTGGTGCAGCGTCCACGGCACGTTGCCGCCCATCAGCTTCTGCTCGATGCCGACCATCAGCGTGCCGAGATACAGCCCCTTGGCCATCCACTGCTTGAAGTTGCGCGCGCGGTACAACTCCGTGTACAGCCACGACTGCCGGAACGCATCCGGATACGCATTGAGCTCGTCGCTCTGACGGCCGGCCTGCACCGCGTCGAACGCCGCGTCGGCCGCGAGCATGCCGGTCTTGATCGCCGCATGGCTGCCCTTGATTCGCGAGGCGTTCAGGAAGCCCGCATCGTCCCCGATCAGCGCGCCGCCCGGAAACACTGTCTTGGGCAGCGACATCAGCCCGCCGGCAGTAATCGCGCGCGCGCCGTACGACACGCGCTTGCCGCCTTCGAGGAACGCGCGGATCGACGGATGCGTCTTGTAGCGCTGGAACTCCTCGAACGGCGACAGGTACGGGTTCGTATAGCCGAGGCCGACCACGAAGCCGACCACGACCTGGTTGTTGTCCATGTGATACAGGAACGAGCCGCCGTAGGTGTCCGGCTTCAGCGGCCAGCCCGCCGTGTGGATGACGAGGCCCGGCTTGTGTTTGGCCGGATCGATTTCCCACAGCTCCTTGATGCCGATGCCGTACGCTTGCGGATCGGCGTTCGCGTCGAGCTTGAACTTCGCGATCAGCTGGCGCCCGAGATGGCCGCGACAGCCTTCGGCGAACAGTGTGTACTTCGCATGCAGCTCCATGCCGAGCTGGAAGTTCTCGGTCGGCTCGCCGTCCTTGCCCACGCCCATGTTGCCGGTGGCGACGCCTTTGACCGAGCCGTCGTCGTTGTAGAGAATCTCCGCGGCCGGAAAGCCGGGAAAAATTTCGACGCCGAGCGCTTCGGCCTGCTGGCCCAGCCAGCGCGTGACGTTGCCGAGCGAGATCACGTAGTTGCCGTGATTCTTGAAGTTGTCGGGCAGCGCCCAGTTCGGCGTTTGCACCGCGCTCTTCTCGGACAGGAACAGAAAGCGGTCTTCCGTCACCTCGACGTTCAAGGGCGCGCCGCGTTCCTTCCAGTCCGGGAACAGCTCGGTGAGCGCGCGCGGGTCCATCACCGCGCCCGACAGGATGTGCGCGCCGATCTCGGAACCCTTCTCGAGCACGCACACGCCGATCTCGGTGCCTTTCTCGGCAGCCAGCTGCTTGAGCCGGATCGCGGCCGACAGCCCGGCCGGGCCGCCGCCGACGATCACGACGTCGTATTCCATCGATTCGCGCGGGCCGTATTGCTCGATGAGGCTTGCGGGGGTCATTGGCGTTCCTCTAACCGTTAGAATGCTTTTATTCGGGAGCGTATTGTCTGCGAAACAAAACGCTTGCCGCAACAGCATCCGGCTAGATTAGCACGACCGTTCTATTTATGTGCTAGCGTTATGCCGTCCGTGCCGCGCCGTTCGAGGCGGCGAAACGAGACATCGAAAGGGGTGGGCAATGGGTCGATCGATCAATCTGGAAGGCAAGGTTGCGCTGGTGACGGGCGCGTCGAGCGGCCTCGGGCAACGCTTCGCGCAAGTGCTGTCGCAGGCCGGCGCGAAGGTCGTGCTCGCGAGCCGGCGCGTCGAGCGCCTGAAGGAGCTGCGCGCGGAAATCGAAGCGGAGGGCGCCGCCGCGCACGTCGTGTCGCTCGACGTCACCGACGTGCAGAGCATCAAGGCGGCCGTCGCGCACGCGGAAACCGAAGCCGGTACGATCGACATCCTCGTGAACAATTCGGGCGTGTCGACGATGCAGAAGCTCGTCGACGTGACGCCGGCCGATTTCGAGTTCGTGTTCGACACGAACACGCGCGGCGCGTTTTTCGTCGCGCAGGAAGTCGCGAAGCGGATGATCATGCGCGCGAACGGCAACGGCAAGCCACCGTACCGGATCATCAACATCGCGTCGGTGGCCGGGCTGCGCGCGTTTCCGCAGATCGGCCTGTACGCGATGAGCAAGGCCGCGGTCGTGCAGATGACGCGCGCGATGGCGCTCGAATGGGGCCGTCACGGGATCAACGTGAACGCGATCTGCCCGGGCTACATCGATACCGAAATCAACCATTACCTGTGGGAAACCGAGCAGGGCCAGAAGCTGCAGTCGATGCTGCCGCGCCGGCGCGTCGGCAAGCCGCAGGATCTAGACGGGCTGTTGTTGCTGCTCGCGGCCGACGAGTCGCAGTTCATCAACGGCTCGATCATTTCCGCGGACGACGGCTTCGGCGTCGCCTGAGCGGAGCCTCCGCAACGAAGAAGACTGCAATGAGCGATTACTTTCCCGTATTTGAAATGTCGATGCCGATCCGCTGGGGCGACATGGACGCATTCGGCCATGTGAACAACACGGTCTATTTCCGTTACATGGAGCAGGCGCGGATCTCGTGGTTCGAGCAGCTCGGCATCGCGGGCGGCAACGGCGAAGGGCATGGGCCCGTGATCGTCACCGCGTCGATGGAATTCCTGAAGCAGCTGCACTATCCGGGCGACGTGATCGCGAAGATGACGGCCGCGCGGCCGGGCCGCAGCAGCTTCGACACCGGTTTCGAACTCACGCGCGCCGACGATCCGCATCACGTCTATGCGCGCGGCAACGCGCGCTGCGTGTGGGTCGACTATGCGCTCGGCAAATCGGTGCCGCTGCCGCAAGTGCTGCGCGACGCGATCGAATCCGCGCTCGGCGCGAAGGTCGACTGAGCGCCGGCACGGCGGCTGGTCGCCGCTGCGCGCCGCCGGCGCCTTTGCTTTTTCGTTCCCGATCTTGCGCGCATCGACGGTGTCGGCCGCGCCGGCCGCGACGCCGGCCCGTCACTGCCCGAGCAGGCGCTGCAGCAGCTCCGCCGTATTGCTCGTGCCGTATTTGCGCATCAGCCGCGCGCGATAGATGTCGACCGTGCGCGAGCTGATGTCGAGCACGCGTCCGATCTGCTTGCTGGTCTTGCCGGTCGCGAGCTGCGCGGCGATCTCGCGCTCGCGCGGCGTCAGTTCGACCGCGACGCGGCGCGTCGCACTCAGATCCTCGAACGTCCACACGCCGGCCGCGAGCGGCGCGGTGCGATCGAGCGCGCGGCCCGTGACGTGGCACCAGAACAGTTCGCCGTCCGCCCGTTTCATGATCCGGTCGTCCGCGTAAATGCCGTTCGCGGCCATCACGCGCGAGATGCGCTCGCCGATCCGCTGGAATTCGTCCGGCGACGGGTACAGCACTTCGTACGATTGGCCGAGCAGGTCGGCGCGCGTGCAGCGGAAGATCGCGGCGACCGCGTCGTTGCAGTCCTCGATCACGCGGTCGCGCGACATGACGAGGCCGAGCGGTGCGAGATGGAAGGCGGTCTGGTAATCGAGAGCGGGCATGGACGCGGGCAGCCGGTGGCAAACGCTTATGTATTTTTGCGTATTGTGCCGTATCCGCGGCGCATCGTACCCTTTCGGACATCTCGCGGCGCATGCCGCGGTATAAAAACGGCGCGCTTCGACCCATACGGCGTCGAGCATGCATAGAATGATGCGGCGGGCTTGCGGGCCACGTCGGCGCGTAAACCGGTTTCGCTGGTTTCCATAGAGGAAGGGACATACAGATGAACAAAGTCTATCCAAGCGCGGCTGCGGCGCTGGAAGGGATCGTCCGCGACGGACAGACCTTCGCGGTCGGCGGCTTCGGCCTGTGCGGGATTCCGGAAGCCCTGATCGCCGCCTTGCGCGATTCGGGCGTCAAGGGCATCACCTGCATCAGCAACAACGCGGGCGTCGACGGTTTCGGCCTGGGCCTGCTGCTGGAAACGCGCCAGATCAAGAAGATGATCTCGTCGTACGTCGGCGAGAACAAGGAGTTCGAGCGCCAGTACCTCGCCGGCGAACTCGAGCTCGAATTCACGCCGCAGGGCACGCTGGCCGAGAAGCTGCGCGCCGGCGGCGCGGGCATCCCCGCATTCTTCACGAACACCGGCTACGGCACCGTGATCGCCGAAGGCAAGGAAACGCGCCAGTTCGGCGATCGCCATTACGTGCTCGAACCGTCGCTGACGGCCGACGTCGCGCTCGTGAAGGCCTGGAAGGCCGACAAATCGGGCAACCTGATCTATCGCCGCACGGCGCGCAACTTCAACCCGATGTGCGCGATGGCCGGCAAGATCACGGTCGCCGAGGTCGAGGAGATCGTCGAGAACGGCGAACTCGATCCGGACCACATCCACACGCCGGGGATTTTCGTGCAGCGCCTCGTGCTGAACGCGACGCCGGAAAAACGTATCGAACAACGCGTCGTGCGCGCGAAAGGAGACTGACATGGCCTGGAATCGTGACCAGATGGCCGCGCGCGCGGCGAAGGAACTGCAGGACGGCTTCTACGTGAACCTCGGCATCGGCCTGCCGACGCTCGTCGCGAATCACGTGCCGGAAGGCGTCGAAGTGTGGCTGCAGTCGGAGAACGGGTTGCTCGGCATCGGCCCGTCGCCGACCGAGGAGGAAGTCGACGCGGACCTGATCAATGCCGGCAAGCAGACCGTCACGACGCTGCCGGGCTCGTCGATCTTCTCGTCGGCCGATTCGTTCGCGATGATCCGCGGCGGTCACATCAATCTCGCGATCCTCGGCGCGATGCAGGTCAGCAAGAACGGCGACCTCGCGAACTGGATGATCCCCGGCAAGATGATCAAGGGGATGGGCGGCGCGATGGATCTTGTCGCGGGCGTGAAGCGTGTCGTCGTGCTGATGGAGCATGTCGCGAAGGGCGACCAGCACAAGATTCTCGACGAATGCACGTTGCCGCTGACGGGCGTCGGCGTGGTCGATCTGATCATCACCGATCTCGGCGTGATCGAAGTCACGCCGAACGGCCTGAAAGTTCTCGAACTCGCGGACGGCGTGAGCGTCGACGAGATCCAGGCGAAGACGGGCGCGCCGCTCGACGTGAGCGCGGTCGCCTGACGCCCGACGCGCGCCCGCGCGGCGCGCCGTGTTTCCGACGCCCCGCATGCCTGGCCGGCATGCGGGGCGTTCGTCTTGATGGGCCGGCGCGCCGCGCGAGCCGACCTGCGCAACGGAAGCGGTTTACAATCGATCGCATCGGACCCCGCGCCTGCGAGGCCCGCTGCGCCGCTCCCGTTCGACAGGATGCCACGATGCCCACGACTTCAGCGAATCCTCCGGTTCCCCGCCAGCGACGCGTGCAGTGCGCGAGCGCCGCGGGCCTTCATCACGTCGCGTATACCGAGTGGGGCGATCCCGCGAACCCGCGCGTGCTCGTGTGCGTGCACGGGCTCACGCGCTCGGGGCGCGATTTCGACCGGCTCGCGGCGGCGCTGTCCGACGTGTATCGCGTCGTCTGTCCCGACGTCGTCGGACGCGGGCGGTCCGACTGGCTCGCCGATCCGCGACACTATGCGATCCCGCAATACGTGGCCGACATGGTGACGCTGATCGCGCGCGCCGACGTCGAAACGGTCGACTGGTTCGGCACGTCGATGGGCGGGCTGATCGGCATCGCGCTGGCCGGGCTGCCCGGCTCGCCGATCCGCCGGATGATCGTCAACGACGTCGGTCCGCACATCGAGCCCGAATCGCTGACGCGCATCGGCGAATATCTCGGCGTGCAGCCGCGCTTTGCGACCGAGCAGGAGGGGATCGACTACCTGACGTCGCTGTCGCTGCCGTTCGGCGCGCTGACCGACGACGAATGGCGCGCGCTGAACGCGCCGCTGCTGCGCGAGCTGCCCGAAGGCGGCTGGACGATTCGCTACGATCCGCGCATCGCCGAGCCGTTCAAGGCGACGACGCCCGAGCTGGCCGCGCTCGGCGAAGCCGCGTTGTGGCGCGCGATCGAGACCACCGACGCGACGCTGCTCGTCGTGCGCGGCGCCGCATCGGACCTGCTGTCGCGCGAGACCGTCGCCGACATGGTGCGGCGCGGCCGGCATGTGATGCACGCGGAAATCCCCGGCGTCGGGCATGCGCCCGCGTTCGTCGACGCCGAGCAGATCGCGCTTGCGCGACGGTTTTTCGTCGAAACGGGCGCATAAACGCGTCATAATATGCGGTTCGGCGGCACGCGCAGCGTGGCCGCGACAACCTTCACCCATCATTTACGACCGGAACATTTCATGGCAGTCATTCGTCACCACGTCGGGCCGCGCCTGTCCGAAACCGCGATCCACAACGGTACCGTGTACCTGTCCGGCCAGATCGCCGAAGACACCACGCAGGACATCCGCGGCCAGACGCGCGAAGTGCTCGGCCATATCGATCGCCTGCTCGCCGAAGCGAACAGCGACAAGGCTCATCTGCTGTCCGTGCAGATCTACCTGTCCGATCTCGCGAACTTCGAGGGCATGAACGCCGAATGGGACGCATGGGTCGCGCCGGGCAACACGCCGCCGCGTGCAACGGTCGAGGCGAAGCTCGCCGATCCGGCGCTGCTCGTCGAGATCGTCGTCGTCGCCGCGCAGCGGAGCTGATCCGCGTCGAGATGACCGTATTCCGTCAGGCCGTGCGATGACCGAGTCCGTATCCGCTTCCTCCGTCGCGGCGCCGTCGTTCGACGACGTGCTTGCGTTCGTGCGCGAGCGGGCCGGCGACGCGTGTCTGGCGTCGGGCGAGCGGCTCGCCGATCACGCGGCCGGCACCGCGGCGATCATGCGCACGCTGAATGTCGATCCGCCCGCGATGCAGGCGGCCGCGCTGTTCGCGCTGACGCCGCATCTGAGCGACCCCGAACGCGAACTAACGGAGCGTTTCGGCGACGAAGTCGCGCGGCTCGTGGCCGACGTGCGCAAGCTGTTGCGGCTCGGCACGGTCAGCCTGCGCGCGGCGCAGCACACGGCGCCCGAGGCGGGCCGCGATGCGGCCCAGCAGCGGCGCGCGCAGATCGAGGCGCTGCGCAAGATGCTGCTCGCGTTCGCGCAGGACATCCGCGTCGTGCTGATCCGGCTCGCGTCGCGGCTGCAGTCGCTGCGCTACTACGCGGCGGCGAAGCTCGAGCCGCCGCCGGAAGTCGCGCGCGAGACGCTCGAGATCTATGCGCCGCTCGCGAACCGCCTCGGCATCTGGCAACTGAAGTGGGAGCTCGAGGATCTCGCGTTCCGCTTCGAGGATCCGATCACCTACAAGCGCATCGCCAAGCTGCTCGACGAGAAGCGTGCGGAGCGCGAGGCCTATGTCGCGCAGGCGATCGAGCGGCTGCAGCAGGAACTCGCCGCCGCGAACGTGCAGGCCGACGTCAGCGGCCGGCCGAAGCACATCTACAGCATCTGGCGCAAGATGCGCGGCAAGGAGCTCGATTTTTCCGAGCTGTACGACGTGCGCGCGTTCCGCGTGATCGTGCCGGACATCAAGGATTGCTACGCGGTGCTCGGCATCGTGCACCATCTGTGGCAGCCGGTGCCGAAGGAATTCGACGACTACATTTCGCGACCGAAGCCGAACGGTTACAAGTCGCTGCATACGGTCGTGATCGGCGACGACGGCCGCGCCTTCGAGGTGCAGATCCGCACGCAGGAAATGCATCGCTTCGCCGAATACGGCGTGGCCGCGCACTGGCGCTACAAGGAGGCCGGCACGCGCGGCTACGGCGGCCAGTTCTCGGCGAGCGACAAGTACGACGAGAAGATCGCATGGCTGCGTCAGCTGCTCGCGTGGAAGGACGACGTCGAGGACGGCGCCGAACATGCGGGCGACAAGGCGTGGGCGCAACTGCGCGAGACCTCGCTCGACGACGACCACATCTACGTCCTGACGCCGCAGGCGCGCGTGATCGCGTTGCCGCAGGGTGCGACGCCGGTCGACTTCGCGTATCACTTGCACAGCGAACTCGGGCATCGCTGCCGCGGCGCGCGCGTCGACGGCGCGATGGTGCCGTTGAATACGCCGCTTGCGAACGGTCAGACGGTCGAGATCGTCGCGGTGAAGGAGGGCGGCCCGTCGCGCGACTGGCTGAACCCGCAGCTCGGCTATCTGAAGAGCCCGCGTGCACGCCAGAAGGTGCGCGCGTGGTTCAACGCGATCGAGCAGGAAGAGAACATCGCGCACGGCCGTGCGCTCGTCGAAAAGACGCTGCAGCGCGAAGGCAAGACGTCGGTGAGTCTCGACAGCCTTGCCGCGAAGCTCGGCTTCAAGTCGCCCGAAGAGCTGTTCTCGGTCGTCGGCAAGGAAGAGTTCAGCCTGCGCAACATCGAGCAGGCGTTGTCCGACGCACCGCCCGCCGAGCCGGCGCCCGAGGCGCCCGCCGATTTCGAGAAGCGCAGCAGCGGCGCAAGCGTCGCGCACGGTGCCTCGACGGGCGTGCTGGTGGTCGGCGTCGATGCGCTGCTCACGCAGCTCGCGCGCTGTTGCCGGCCCGCGCCGCCGGATCCGATCAGCGGTTTCGTCACGCGCGGCAAGGGCATGTCGATTCACCGCAGCGACTGTGCGACGTTCCGCCGGATGGCCGAGCGCGCGCCCGAACGCGTGCTGCATACCACCTGGTCGGCCGACGTGCTCGGCGGCCGCGGCGCGTCCGTCTATCCGGTCGACCTGATGATCGAGGCGACCGATCGGCAGGGCCTGTTGCGCGACATTTCCGAAGTCTTCGCGCGCGAGAAGATGAACGTGGTCGGCGTGAAGACGCAGAGCCGCCGCAATACGGCCTTCATGCAGTTCACGGTCGAGGTGTCGAATTCGGCGCAGGTGCAGCGCGCCTGCACGCTGCTCGGCGAAGTGCAGGGCGTCGTGCGGGCGGGGCGCAAGGCGTAAGGCAGCGGTCTCGCAAAACGGGGCGCGATCGCTTGCTGTTTCGGTTTACCGCTACGGCTTGCCGCTACGGTTCACTGCTACGGCTTGCCGCTCCGGGCGCCGCCGCGGTTTTCCTGCGGTTACATAAAACGCTTGCCAAACCGATAGCGGCTCTCTATAATCTCAGCTTCTCTAGGCTCGTAGCTCAGCTGGTTAGAGCACCACCTTGACATGGTGGGGGTCGTTGGTTCGAGTCCAATCGAGCCTACCAACGAATTGAGAGCGCCCGGTTTCCGGGTGTTCGATGCAGTAAGTAACTCAACGCATACAAGGCGAATACGGTTATGACACCGCGAACGTTGACCGAAACCTTTTCGGAGCGACGCTAGTCGAGGAACGTTTTCGCCCTTGCGGTTTGAGTAAAGTATCGAATGCGGCCCCTCGAAAGCGGGGCCGCATTTTTTTTGTCGCGAAATTTTCGCGTACGACGTGCGTCGTGCGCCTTTGGTCTGCCGCCCACGGTCGGCATCACGGAGAGTGCTATGGTTTCGATACGCTTGCCTGACGGGTCAGTTCGACAATACGAGCATCCGGTGACGGTCGCCGAAGTGGCGGCGTCGATCGGTCCCGGCCTTGCGAAGGCTGCGCTCGGCGGCAAGCTGGACGGCGAACTCGTGGATACGTCCGCCGTCATCGATCACGACGCCTCGCTCGCGATCGTTACCGACAAGGATCCGGACGGTCTCGACATCATCCGTCACTCGACCGCGCACTTGCTGGCCTATGCGGTGAAGGAGCTCTATCCGGACGCGCAGGTCACGATCGGCCCGGTCATCGACAACGGCTTCTACTACGATTTCGCGTACCACCGCCCGTTCACGCCCGAAGATCTGGAAAAGATCGAGAAGCGGATGCAGGAGCTCGCGAAGAAGGACGAGCCCGTCACGCGCCGTGTCGTGTCGCGCGACGAGGCGGCCGGCTACTTCCGCAGCATCGGCGAAAAGTACAAGGCCGAGATCATCGAGTCGATTCCCGAGAGCGACGAAATCAAGCTGTACTCGCACGGCGGTTTTACCGACCTGTGCCGCGGCCCGCACGTGCCGTCGACGGGCAAGCTGAAGGTCTTCAAGCTGATGAAGGTGGCCGGCGCGTACTGGCGCGGCGACTCGAAGAACGAGCAGCTGCAGCGCATTTACGGCACCGCCTGGACCAAGAGGGAAGATCAGGACCAGTACCTGCATATGCTCGAGGAAGCCGAGAAGCGCGATCACCGCAAGCTCGGCAAGCAGCTCGACCTGTTCCACATGCAGGAAGAGTCGCCGGGCATGGTGTTCTGGCACCCGAAGGGCTGGGCGCTGTGGCAGCAGGTCGAGCAGTACATGCGCCGCCGCGTGAACGAGGCCGGCTATCTCGAGATCAAGACGCCGATGATCATGGACCGCTCGCTCTGGGAAGCGTCCGGTCACTGGCAGAACTATCGCGAGAACATGTTCACGACCGAGTCGGAGAAGCGCGACTACGCGATCAAGCCGATGAACTGCCCCGGTCACGTGCAGGTGTTCAAGCACGGCCTGCGCTCGTATCGCGACCTGCCGCTGCGCTACGCGGAATTCGGCTCCTGCCACCGCAACGAGGCATCGGGCGCGCTGCACGGGCTGATGCGCGTGCGCGGCTTCGTGCAGGACGATGCGCACATCTTCTGTACGGAAGAGCAGTTCATCGCCGAGTCGATCGCGTTCAACACGCTGGCGATGAGCGTGTACAAGGATTTCGGGTTCGAGCATATCGACATCAAGCTGTCGCTGCGCCCCGAACAGCGCGCCGGCACGGACGAGACCTGGGACCGCGCGGAGCAGGGCCTGCGCGACGCGCTGACGGCGTGCGGCCTGTCGTGGGAGGAGCTGCCGGGCGAGGGCGCGTTCTACGGCCCGAAGATCGAGTACCACATCAAGGATGCGCTCGGCCGTTCGTGGCAGTGCGGCACGCTGCAGCTCGACATGGTGCTGCCGGAGCGCCTCGGCGCCGAGTACGTCGCGGAAGACAACAGCCGTCGCCGGCCCGTGATGCTGCACCGTGCGATCGTCGGCTCGATGGAGCGATTCCTCGGCATTCTGATCGAGCACCATGCGGGCGCGATGCCGGTCTGGCTCGCGCCGGTGCAGGCGGTTGTGCTCAATATCGCCGAAAGTCAGGTCGAATATGCGCAGTCTCTGGCCCAAACGTTGCAAAAACAAGGGGTTAGAGTGACGGCCGATTTGCGCAACGAGAAGATTAGCTATAAAATACGCGAGCACACGCTGGAAAAGGTGCCTTATCTGCTCGTCGTGGGCGACAAGGAGCGTGATGCACAAACGGTAGCCGTGCGTGCCCGTGGCGGCGTCGATCTTGGCGTTATGCCGGTCGAAGCCTTCGTTGAGCGTCTGCAGGAAGACCTGCGCTCGTTCAAGTAACCACCCTGGCAGCGCGGCTCGTTTTTTTAATTTTTAGAGGAAACGTAACATCGCTACTGATAAGTCGTCGCATCGCATCAACGGTGAAATCACTGCGCCGGAAGTGCGTCTGGTCGGAATCGAGAACGAACCGCTCGGTATCGTAAAGCTCGCTGATGCTTTCCGTAAATCGGAAGAACTGGATGTTGACCTGGTGGAAATCGCGCCGCAGGCGTCTCCGCCGGTTTGCCGTCTGATGGATTACGGCAAGTTCAAGTACCAGGAAGCCAAGAAGCAGCATGAAGCGAAGCTGAAGCAGAAGGTCATCCAGGTCAAGGAAGTCAAGTTCCGGCCGGGTACCGATGACGGGGATTACAACGTCAAGCTTCGCAATCTCGTGCGCTTCCTTGAGGAAGGCGACAAGACGAAGATCACGTTGCGTTTCCGCGGCCGCGAAATGGCTCACCAGGAAATCGGCATGCGGATGCTCGAGCGTCTGCGCACCGATCTCGAGGAAGTCGGCCAGGTCGAGCAGATGCCGAAGATGGAAGGGCGCCAGATGATCATGGTGCTCTCGCCGAAAAAGAAGAAGTAACGGGCCGGCGCGCAGTGGCGCGCGGGTTTCGCAGTGGTTCGGCGCGTCGCCCTGTCGGGCGGCGCGCCAGAAACGACGGCGGCTGCATGCAGCGCGCCGTACACAAGTGGACTGGGTTTCGAAGGGCGGGTCAGGGGCGCAAGCCAACCGCACACCCATCGCCATCTAATAAACTGGAGTTGTTCGTCATGCCTAAGATGAAGACCAAGAAGAGCGCCGCAAAGCGCTTCGTGGTGCGTCCGGGCGGTACCGTCAAGCGCGGTCAAGCCTTCAAGCGCCACATCCTCACCAAGAAAACCACGAAGAACAAGCGTCACCTGCGCGGCGCCACGGCAGTTCATGATTCCGATCTGAACTCCGTCCGCGCGATGCTCCCGTTCGCGTAACCCCTCAACCGATACTCTAAGGAGAGAAACATGCCTCGAGTCAAACGTGGGGTAACCGCACGGGCCCGTCACAAGAAGATCATCAACCTGGCCAAGGGTTATCGCGGCCGCCGCAATAACGTCTACCGCATCGCCAAGCAGGCGGTGATGCGCGCTGGTCAGTACGCGTACCGCGATCGCCGCAACAAGAAGCGTGTGTTCCGCGCACTGTGGATCACGCGTATCAACGCGGCAGTTCGCCAGCACGACATGACCTACAGCGTGTTCATCAACGGCCTGAAGAAGGCGTCGATCGAACTCGACCGTAAGGTGCTGGCCGACATGGCGGTGTTCGACAAGGCTGCTTTTGCTGCGATCGTCAAGCAGGTGAAAGCCGCCGTTGCAGCCTAATTGCAAAATTAGCACTGCGTGGTGAGTTGCAGCGATGTTCCGGTAGTCTCGGCCGCTGCAGCGAAAACGGGGGCTCTTCCGAGCCCCTTTTTTTATCGGCCCTCGCTGGGCCGCCCGAAGCGGGCCGCGCGCCCGGCGGGCAGCGAACGAAGCGTGCGTGAGGGCCGTTTTCTGTTGGCCGGACGAATTCGCCGGTCAAGACCGAATGACGTTGGAAATGATGGGATCTATGGATCTGGACCAGATTGTCGCCGACGCGCAGCAGTCCTTCGAACGGGCTGCCGACATCACCACGCTCGAAAACGAGAAAGCACGATTTCTCGGCAAGTCGGGCGCGCTGACCGAGTTGCTGAAGGGCCTCGGCAAGCTCGATCCCGAAGCACGCAAGACCGAAGGCGCACGCATCAACGTCGCGAAGCAGCAGGTTGAAGCCGCGCTGACCGCACGCCGTCAGGCGCTTGCCGACGCGCTGCTGAACCAGCGCCTCGCCGCCGAAGCGATCGACGTCACGCTGCCCGGCCGCGGCGCGGGCACCGGCACGCTGCACCCCGTGATGCGCACGTGGGAGCGCGTCGAACAGATTTTCCGCTCGATCGGTTTCGACGTGGCCGACGGGCCCGAGATCGAGACCGACTGGTACAACTTCACGTCGCTGAACAGCCCGGAGAACCATCCGGCGCGCTCGATGCAGGACACCTTCTACGTCGAAGGCAAGGACGCCGACGGCCGCCCGCTGCTGCTGCGCACGCACACGAGCCCGATGCAGGTGCGCTACGCGCGGATGAACCGTCCGCCGATCAAGGTGATCGCGCCGGGCCGCACGTATCGCGTCGACAGCGACGCGACGCATTCGCCGATGTTCAACCAGGTCGAAGGGCTGTGGATCGACGAGAACATCAGCTTTGCCGACCTCAAGGGCGTCTATACCGACTTCCTGAAAAAATTCTTCGAGCGCGACGACATCCTCGTGCGCTTCCGTCCGTCGTACTTCCCGTTCACGGAACCGTCGGCCGAGATCGACATGATGTTCGAGCACGGCAAGAACGCCGGCAAGTGGCTCGAGATCTCCGGCTCGGGGCAGGTGCATCCGACCGTGATCCGCAACATGGGCCTCGATCCCGAGCGCTACATCGGCTTCGCGTTCGGCAGCGGCCTCGAGCGTCTGACGATGCTGCGCTACGGCGTGCAGGATCTGCGCCTGTTCTTCGAGAACGATCTGCGCTTCCTGCGCCAGTTCGCGTAACGCGCGCCGCGCCGACATGTGCCCGCGCCGCTCCGACGACGGAGCGCCGGGCGTCGATCTAACCCGTTTCGAACGTAGACATCCATGCAATTCCCTGAATCCTGGTTGAGAACCTTCGTCGACCCGCAGATGACGACGGACGAGCTGTCGCACGCGCTGACGATGGCGGGGCTCGAAGTCGAGTCGCTGAGCAAGGCCGCGCCGCCGACGTCGAAAATCGTCGTCGGCCGCGTGCTCGAAGTCGTCAAGCATCCGGATGCCGACAAGCTCAATGTCTGCCAGGTCGACGCCGGCACGGGCGCGACGCTGAACATCGTCTGCGGCGCGCCGAACGTGGCGCCCGGCATCAAGGTGCCGGTCGCGCTGGTCGGCGCGGAGCTGCCGCCGGCCGAAGAGGGCGGCAAGCCGTTCGCGATCAAGCTGTCGAAGCTGCGCGGCGTCGAAAGCCAGGGGATGCTCTGCTCGGCGCGCGAACTGAAGCTGTCGGAAGACCACAGCGGCCTGCTGATCCTGCCGGAAGACACGCCGGTCGGTCAGGACATCCGCGATGCGCTGAACCTCGACGACACGATCTTCGAGATCAAGCTGACGCCGAACAAGGCCGACTGCCTGTCGGTGTTCGGCATCGCGCGCGAAACCGCCGCGATCACCGGCGCGCCGCTGACGCCCGTCGAGATTCGCCCGGCGCCCGTCGAACTCGACGAGACGCTGCCGGTGCGCATTTCGGCGCCCGATCTGTGCGGCCGCTTCTCGGGCCGCGTGATTCGCGGCGTGAACGCGCGTGCGAAGACGCCGCAGTGGATGGTCGAGCGCCTCGAGCGCGCGGGCCAGCGCAGCGTGTCGGCGCTCGTCGACATCTCGAACTACGTGATGTTCGAACTCGGCCGGCCGTCGCACGTGTTCGATCTGGACAAGATCCACGGCGGCATCGAAGTGCGCTGGGGCAAGCGCGGCGAGTCGCTGAAGCTGCTGAACGGCAACACGGTCGAGCTCGACGAGACGGTCGGCGTGATCGCCGACGATCGTCAGGTCGAAAGCCTCGCGGGCATCATGGGCGGCGACAGCACGGCCGTCACGCTCGACACGACGAACATTTATCTGGAAGCCGCGTTCTGGTGGCCGGACAGCATCCGCGGCCGCGCACGCAAGTACAACTTCTCGACCGATGCCGCACATCGTTTCGAGCGCGGCGTCGACTATGCGACGACCGTCGAGCACGTCGAACGCATCACGCAGCTGATCCTGGAAATCTGCGGCGGCAAGGCGGGCCCGGTCGACGATCAGGCCGTGAATCTGCCGCAGCGCACGCCGGTGAAGATGCGCGTGTCGCGCGCGAACCGCATCATCGGCGTGCAGATCGACGCGGATGAAATCGCGAACATCTTCACGCGCCTCGGTCTGCCGTTCGAGCGCGACGGCGACGTGTTCT
Organism: Burkholderia sp. BC1; assembly: GCF_052683555.1. Taxonomy (NCBI): domain Bacteria; kingdom Pseudomonadati; phylum Pseudomonadota; class Betaproteobacteria; order Burkholderiales; family Burkholderiaceae; genus Burkholderia; species Burkholderia sp. BC1. Next base: position 23,984 of record NZ_JBQYLP010000039.1, on the reverse strand, counting down.
CCGTCACGCCGCCGTCGCACCGCTTCGATATCGAGATCGAGGAAGATCTGATCGAGGAAGTCGCGCGCATCTACGGTTTCGAGAAGATTCCCGCGCGTCCGCCGGTCGCGACGAGCGAGATGCGCGCGACGAACGAAACGCGCCGCTCGATCCACGACATTCGTCATGCGCTGGCCGCGCGCGACTACGCGGAAACGGTCAACTTCAGCTTCGTCGATGCGGAATGGGAACGCGATTTCGCGGGCAACGACAACCCGATTCGCCTGCTGAATCCGATCGCGAGCCAGCTGTCGGTCATGCGCACGACGCTGTTCGGCAGCCTGATCGCGGTGCTGCGCCATAACCTGAACCGCCGCGCGGACCGCGTGCGCGTGTTCGAGACCGGCCGCGTGTTCATCGCCGATCCGTCGGTGAAGGCGGGCGAGCTGACGGTCGAAGGCTATGCGCAGCCGAAGCGCGTCGGCGCGCTGGCCTACGGCCCGGCGTTCGACGAGCAATGGGGCATCGCGACGCGCGCGGTCGATTTCTTCGACGTGAAGGGCGATCTCGAGGCGCTGCTCGCGCCGGCATCCGCGCGCTTCGTCAAGGCCGAGCATCCGGCACTCCATCCGGGCCGCAGCGCGCGCATCGAGGTGGACGGCCGCGCGGTCGGCTGGATCGGCGAACTGCACCCGCGCCTGATGCAAAAGTACGAGCTGCCGCACGCGCCGGTGATGTTCGAAATCGACGCGGATGCGCTGATCGCGCGCGCGCTGCCGGCGCCGACCGACGTGTCGAAGTTCCCGCCGGTGCGCCGCGATATCGCGGTCGTCGTCGATCAGGCGGTCGAAGTACAGACGCTTTTCGACGAAATGAAGCAGGCGCTTGCGGACGACGCGTGCCGATTCGTTCAGAAGGTTGTACTCTTCGACGAATTTCGTGCAAAATCAAATACTTCCGGTGGTCTTGCCGCACACGAGAAGAGCCTTGCGTTCCGCGTGACGCTGCAGGACCCGGCGGGCACGCTACAGGACGAGGTCGTCGATCAGGCGATCCAGGCGCTGGTCGAGCGCATGGCTCGTGCCGGTGCGCGCCTGCGCGGCTAAGGAGAGGGGCCGCCCGTTCGCGGGCGGATTGTCCCGATCGTGAGTTTGGGTTTAACGCGCTGTATGGCAGATATGAACGACATGACCTCGAGTGAATTCGAAGCCCTCCTGACGGCGCAACGCAGCGCCATGAACCGCGACGCGGCGGCGTCGGCGTCCACCGAGACGCCTACGCTGACGAAAGCGGAGCTGGCGGAGTTGCTGTTCGACAGCGTCGGGCTGAACAAGCGTGAAGCGAAGGACATGGTCGAGGCGTTTTTCGAAGTGATCCGCGACGCGCTCGAAAACGGCGAAAGCGTCAAGCTGTCGGGGTTCGGCAACTTCCAGCTTCGCGACAAGCCGCAGCGCCCGGGGCGCAATCCGAAGACGGGCGAGGCGATTCCGATCGCGGCCCGCCGAGTGGTAACCTTCCACGCAAGCCAGAAGCTCAAGGCGCTGGTCGAAAACGGCGCGGAGCCGACCGCCGCGCGCTGACGCCCCGCGCGGCCGCCGCGCGTCCCTTTACCGACGGTTAACCGACGATGACCAACACGGTTGAGAAAGTCGTCTTGCCTCCGATTCCCGCGAAGCGCTACTTCACGATCGGCGAAGTCAGCGAACTATGCGGGGTCAAGCCGCATGTGCTGCGTTATTGGGAACAGGAATTCACGCAGCTGCGGCCGGTGAAGCGGCGCGGCAACCGCCGGTATTACCAGCATCACGAAGTGCTGCTGATTCGCCGGATCCGCGAGCTGCTGTACGAACAGGGCTTCACGATCAACGGCGCGCGCAACCGGCTCGACTCGCCGGGCAGCGAGCGCGCCGCGGCCGGCCCCGAGGAGCTGGCCGCCGACGAAACGCGCGCGGCCGGCAGCAAGCCCGGCGCGACGGTCGACGTGGCCGCGCTGCGGCAGGCTTTGCTCGACGTGATCGACGGCCTGAAGCACGACTGATCCGTTCGACGGACCGCATACGAAAGCCCGGTTGGCGCGCGACGCCACCGGGCTTTTTTATCGGGCGCGCGTGTCAGCGCGACGCGAGCGGATTCGGCCGGCCCGTGTCGACGACGAGCGTGCCGTCCGGCAGCATGCGCACCGAACCCTGCGCGACCTGGCGACGATAATCGTACAGGTCGAAACGCATCGGGCCGGTTTCGGCCGAATTGCGGATCAATGCACGCACGTTCAGTTCGAGCACGTTGAACATCTTCATGTCGCCGCCTTCCATCCACATATAGCTCGGCGCATCGATCGACGGCCGTTTCGGCAGCGATGCGTCGGCGACGCGGCGGAAGGTCAGGCGCAGTCCATCCGGCTCGACGGTCGCGTGCGCGAGCCTGCCGTTCAGCATCGGCGGCGGAAACACCGTGTACTGGTCGAGCACGAGCGTGTCGCCGCGCAGCTCGGCGCCGCGCCGCTGCAGCGGTGTCAGCGACGACAGCTCGATGCCGAGCGAGCGCAGCAGTTTCGCCTGAGGAATGCCGAGCACCGAGACCTGCGACGGCTTGAACGCGAGGTGCCGATCGTCGAGCACGGACAGCGAGCCCTTCATGTCGGTCGGCAGCCATACGCCGGGCACGTGGTTCCACAGCTTGATGCCGCCCGTCACGCGCAGGTCCTGCCCGTCCGCCGCGAGCCGCAGATCGTTGAGCGAACGCGGCGAGTAATCGAGCAGATAGTCGTTGAACAGGGCCGACATCGCCTTCCACGATTCGACGACGGTGCCGCCCAGAATGCGGATGTCGTACTGGTTCGGATCGTCGAGATCGACCGGTTCGCCGGGCCGCTTCGCGACGAGCTGCACGTCGAGATCCTCGACGTGAAAGCCGATATCGCCGGACAGGTTGAAGTCGACATTGTGCAGATGAATCGTCGGATGGCGGTTCGAGACGTGGCGCTCGTCGAACGGCGCGTTCGGCGTGCGCCGGATCGCCACCTTCTGCATGCCGGGCTGCGCGGTGTCGGCGGCGAGCGCCTGCGCTTCCCAATGCCCGCGCAGCTCGCGCAGCGCGCTCTGCTGCGCGGCGATGAACCCGTCGTTCAGGCGCGCGGCCGCGTTGCCGAGCGGCACACCGGTCGCGCCCGCATACGAGGGCATGCGGATCGTCATCGCGCCGCTTTCGTCGAAATTGAAATACCCGGCCGATACCTGGTCGCGATAGTGATACAGGTCGAATACGAAATTCTGCGGGCTCGCCGGATCGACGGGACCGATCAGGATGTCGGCGTTCATCGGCATCGAGCGCATGAACTTCACGTCGCCGCCGCGGATGAGCATTGCCTGCTGCGGCGCGTTCGCGGGCATGGCGAAGCCGGCCTGCGTGCCGTCGTCGAGCGTCAGGTCGAGGCCCGCCGGCGTGACGCGCAGCGCCGTAATCGAGATCTTGAGTCGCGGCGGCGGCATCAGCTTGTCGACCGACATCACGAGATCGTCGCCGGCGAGCCGCGCGATCGGCGTGTCGACCTTCAGCAGATCCGACATCCTGACGTTGGCGGCGCGCATCACCGGCTGCGCGTCGAGCCCGGACACGCGTACGGCCGTCGGATGGAACACGAGCTGGCCGCCGTCGCGCAGCGCGAGCGTGCCTGTCAGCGAGAACGGTACCCAGCCGTTGCGCTGCATTTCGCCCTGCAGGTGGATCACGCCGTCGCCGGCCGACACGGCAAGCTTGCGCAGCGGTGCGTTGCGGTACCCGAAGATGTAGGTGTTGAATAGCGCGGTCAGCTTCGCGTCGTCGAGCGTGACGGTGCCGCGATGGACGTCGATCTCGAAGCTCGTCGGATCGTCGAACACGATCGGCGCGCCGGGCTGCGTCGGCACGAGCGTCGCCGAGAGCTGATGAATGAAGAAACCGAGGTTGCCGACGATGCGGAAATCGACATCGCGCAGGAACGTCATCGCGCCGTTTTGCCCCGAGTCGCGCAGCGTGAATGGCCGCGGCTGCGCGAGACGGATCGAGCCGAGCGACGGAACCGTGCGCGCGATCTGCTGCTCGCGCGCGAGACGCTCGGCTTTCGCGCGCTCGAGCTTCGTCGACGCGGCCGCGGCGCTGCCGTCGCGCTGCGCCGCCGATTCCGCGCAGCCGCTGCAGATCAACGCAACGGCGAGCGCGCCACAGCCGATCATGGTCGCTCCACGCGGCGCTCGCGGCGCATCTCCGCGTGGAAAGCGCGACATCCAGTCGAAAATTGCCAAAGGCGTGCGATGGCCGCGCCGGACCGCATTCCGCATCGTCTGTCTCCCTGTCTTGTCATGATCGACGGCGGCACGCGTCGGTGCGCGGCGCGGGCGTCGATGCCGTGCAGTCTGACATAGCCGGCTAGAGCGGCGTTACCAAACAACGCGCGCGGGCACGGCTTTCGCCGAGGGACGGCCGCACAACGGGTTCGCGGCGGCAGTGCGCGAAAGTCAAACTGGCGTTTGGATTTCGATGCGGTGCCGTTGCGCGCCGCACGGGATAGAGCGAGTGGAACGCGTTCGGTGCAGGCGTCAGAGAAGGGCGCGGCGGTGTGACGCTGCCAAGCGTTCGGCGAAAACCGCGTAACGCGACCCGAGCCGGCGCGGCTGCGCAACGCCGACGACACGCGTGTTTCGATTAACGGCGCCGACGCAGGAAATTTTGCGGGGACATTCACAAAATGCATGCGACCCGTTCTAATCGGCCAAACTGTCTGTTATAATTTTGTGCTTTCGGGGCGTAGCGCAGCCTGGTAGCGTACCTGCATGGGGTGCAGGTGGTCGGAGGTTCAAATCCTCTCGCCCCGACCAGACAAGAACCCGCGTCAGTTCAAGCTGACGCGGGTTTTTTCTTGCCGGTCGCTTTTTTGCACAGTGCCGCGCAGCCCCGGTAAAATGCACGGTTGATCCACGGAAAGCGCCGTGATTTAGGAAGAGGATTCCCCGAACATGACTGATCGTCGTCTTACCATGCGGTTCGCTGCAGTGCTCGCCACCGGCGCGCTCGTCGCCGGTTGCGGTACGTCGTCGCCCACGAAAGTGGACTACAAGAGCGACTCGAAATCGAAGGAAGCGTCGCTTGCAGTGCCGCCCAACATGCTCGACGAGACGGCCGATCAGCGTTCGCTGCCTCCGCAGGGCGGCGCGACTTCCCTGTCTGCGCTGCAGCAGGTCCAGCAGGCTGCGCCGGCCACGGACACCGTCGCGCCGGCCGTCGCCGACATGCGCATCCAGCGCGACGGCACCGAGAGCTGGCTCGTGATCGACGGCAAGAAGCCGGCCGACGTCTGGCCGCAGGTGCGTCGCTTCTGGCAGGAGCAGGGTTTCCTGCTCGTCGTCGACCAGCGCGACAAGGGCGTGATGGAAACGGACTGGAACGAGACGCGCCCGCAAATCAACGACGGCCTGATCCGCAGCGTGATCTCGAAGGCGATGGGCAACTCGTACGTGACGGCCGAGCGCAACAAGTACCGCACGCGTCTCGACGCGGCGCCGAACGGCGGCACCTACGTGTTCATCAGCCAGAAGGGGATGCGCGAAGCGCTCACCGGCGCGAACAACGATTCGAGCAAGTGGGAGCCGAAGCCGAACGATCCGGGCCTCGAAACCGAATACCTGAAGCGCCTGATGGCCGTGCTCGCGCAAAACGAGCAGCGTGCGAAGAACGGCGAGCCGCCGATCGCCAACATCAAGGATGAGGCGGTGCCGAAGGACAAGAAGGACGCCGATGCGTCGTCGAAGGCGGCCGCCGCCATCGCCGCGCAGAACGTGTCGCGCACGTCGTCGCAGGGCGGCGATGCGGGCGCCGCGACGGTGCCGTCCGAGGTGACGCTCGGCGAGCCGTACGATCGCTCGTGGCTGCATGTCGGCCTGGCGCTCGATCGCGCGAACTTCACGGTCGACGATCGCGATCGCACGCAGGGGCTGTATTTCGTGCGCTACGTCGATCCGAAGGATCTCAGCGCGGCCCAGCAAGGCTTCTGGAGCCAGCTGTTCCACGGCAAGAAGGAGAAGCAGGCGAAGCAGTATCGCGTCAACGTGAAGGCGTTGACGCCGGACGAGACGCGCGTCGCGGTCGTCGACGAGTCGGGCGCGATCGACACCTCGTCGCCTGCGCGCCAGATCATGTCGCTGCTCGTGAATCAGCTGCGCTGACCGCACGACACCCCCGCGCAAAACCCGCCATCCGGCGGGTTTTTTTTATGCGCGCGCGCCGCGCGCAGACGTGCGGGACAGCGCACGGACACCTCGCGTGACGTTACGTAACGTTCCGGGCGTTACGGTGGCAGAACGCGTGTTACATCGTCATGACCGAAAAATTTCCGCTTATAAATCAACGCAATAGTGGCTGATCCTCATCTGGCACGGAAGCTGCTTTATATGTAGGGATTGTCAGAAAGGGGAGGACGGCGTCAGATGCCGGGCGCGCGTCGCGAACGCCCAATCAACGGTATCGACGCATTGCCGATTCCGGTGCAATGCGCCGGCGACAACGATGACGATCCGCGCCCGCGCGCGGATCCCGATGGCCCCGTCGCCTATCCTCGTAGGGCGACGGTTTTGCCCGCGCTTCTCTGAAGCGCGGGCTATTTTTTTGGTCCGTCGCGATGTACGGCTCCCATACGGTCAACGTGCGATTCGCGTATTCTCGTCGTTTTCGGATTCGACGGAGTCGGTATGGCTGAAATTGCAGTGGTCGCGTTGATTGTCGCGAAGCCCGGTGCGGAAGAGAAGCTGCGCGCGGTGCTCGAGCGTATCGTCGAGCCGACGCGCAACGAAGTCGGCGCGTTGCAATACGATCTGCATCGGGACCTGAAGGAGCCGGCCCGATTCGTCTTCATCGAACGATGGGAGAGCGAGGAGGCGCTGGCCGCCCATGCGCGTTCCGCGCATATCCTCGCGTATCGCGAGGCGGCCGCGGACTGGATCGAGCGTTCGGAAGTCCGCGTATTGTCGAAGCTCGCGTGAGCGAGCGGGGCGGCCGGCTGGCGCGGCCGCCGCGATACGTCAGTGCGACGCGTTCGGCACGTCGAGGATCAGGATGATCGTCCAGTCGGCGTCGCCGTCGTGATGGTACTGGCGTTCCGCGACGATGAACGGCTGCTGCTTGCCTTGCGGGCCGAGGAACAGCACGTCGCCTTCCATCGGCAGGCACTCGATCGGCGGCAGTGCGAGGAACGCGTCGTCCGAGCCGCGCGGCATCAGTTGCTTGATCTTGCGAGTGGCGGCTTCGGTCCACTCGATGTCGAGTTGAATGTTGCTCATGCTGTCCTCCGCACCGGGGTGCGCACGGTTGGAAAAATTCGGTGCGCGACTTTAGCACAGCGCGCGGGCGCCGCAAGTAAAAAAGCCGAACCCGGTTGCCCGGATTCGGCTTTTCGCTTGTGCGGAGCCGCCGAACTTACTGGCTCGCAGCGTCTGCCGGCGCGGCCTTCTTGCCGGCCTTCTTCGCTGCCTTGTGGTGAGCAGCCTTCTTGCCGTGGTGATGCTCTTCGTGCATCGCCGGCTGCGCCGCTTCGGACGCTTGCTGCTGTTGCAGCGCCTGTGCGCGCTGCTCGATCTCGGCGATCTTGGCCGGATCGGTGATGGTCTTGATTTCCGTGCTCTCTTGCGCATACGCTGCGCCAGTCAGCGCCGACATCGCAACCAGGATAGCCAGGGACGTCTTCTTCATTGCTTTACCTCCGCTAAGTGGTGATGAACCCGAGTGTTGCCGTTTTGTCTGGCGACTGCAATCGAGTGCGTGTCGAGTGTAACAAAAGTGACGGATCAATGTGCACCGGATCGCGCCGGCGCGCAAGCGTACGTTGAAGCCGCGCAACACTTCATGAGGCCCGTCACGCGCGTGCCATCGTTGATTGCGATCGTTGCGGCGCGATGCGCGATCAGAACCGGCCGATCAACCGATAGACGTGAAACTGCGCGATGCCGATCAGTTCGTGCAGCGCGAGTTCGGCTGAGACGACGTTCGACCAGCGCGGCAGCCACCCCGTATGCGCCTCGCGGCGATTCGCAAAGACAGGCTGCGGATCGATGCCGAAACGGCGGAAGTCGAGCAGTGCGCGGCGCATCTGATACGACGACGTGATGAGAATACGCGCGTCGTCACGCCGTGAGCGTAGTATAGACGTCGTGAATTGCGCATTTTCGTAGGTCGTGCGGCTCTTCGGCTCGAGCACGAGATCGCCGGGATCGACACCGGCGGCGACGAGCCCGCGCCCGTACACGGCCGCTTCGGTGTCGCCGTGATGCTGCGGATCGCCGCCCGACATCACGACGGTGCACCGCTCGGCCTGCCGGCGGCAGGTTCGGTACAGTTCCGCGGCCTTGCGAATGCGGGCCGCGCCGTCCCGCGGCGGCCGCAGGCCGTCATCGGCGCGCTGCGTGCCGGCACCGAGGACGATGAGTACCGTCTGGCCATGCATGTCCGGGTGCTCGACCGGTTCGACGCCGGCTTCGGCCCACGCGATGAACGGCGCCGCGAGCCAGCCGCTCGCGATGAGCCAGAACAGCGCGACCGCGGCGAGCGCGATACGCCGCCGTTGCTTGCGGCACAGCAGGAATCCGATGAAGAGAAGTACAAATGAATCGAACAGAATCAATTTGATTGGGGTATGGTGTCTTTTTATGGATGGCTGACCATTCGCCCCTGACGCGACGCCGAATGTCGGCCCCAAGAACCGGTGGCGGTATCGGCGGGCGGAGACCCCGTCCGGCGCGCCGCTTCGCATTGTCGCTGCACTTTAAGAAAGAATCGAGATGGCCACGTATTCCAATGAAGCGGTGCTCGACGCATTGAGACGAGTGCAGTACCGCCAGGTTCCGTGGGCGCGCCGCCCGGGCGTGTTCGAGTATCTTCGATCGCTCGGGCTGATGGATACGGTCAGGCAGAAGACCGTGGCGCCCGCACCCGGCTTTCACGCCCCGGTGGACATCGCGGTGCTGACCGACAGCGGTCGCGCCGAGTTCGCGCGCCTCGAGCGCGAAGAGAAAGCGGCGACCTGGCTCGATCGACGGATGGACGACTACGCGCTCAGCGAAGCGGGCGCCGTATCGGTTCTCGAAAGCCGCCTCTAGCGCAGGCGCGCATCGGCCGCACAGCATGCTCGAAAAAAAGCCCGTATCACGAGGATACGGGCGTACCGGATACTTTTGCTGCTGCCACGCTGTGCTCATGGCAACCGTGTGACCCGGTGCATGCCGCTCAGTTCCCGGGCGCCGGCATTTTCTTCGGTGAATCGGTGAAGTGCGACTACCTGCGACTACGGATGTCGCGGCAGGTCGTTCGGCTGCGAGCCGATGCGCGCGCGCGCGTTGCTTGCGATGTCGCCGCGCAGGTCGCCGCGCGGCACGGTCTGCCGGTCGGGCGGTGCGGCGGGCGGCGGCTGATGCGCCAGCGCATTTCGATGATCCTGGCGGCGCGGCGCCTTCGTGCGATCGTCGGCGTGGACGGGAGTCGCCAGCACCACGGAAACGACAATGCCGCATGCGACGAGCAGTGACATTGGTTTCATGGAGGGCTCCCTTCAAGCCGTCGGCGCGGCCCGTTGATATGTCGCTAAGGTAAGCGTGGGAGTGCAGGCTTGCTGTAAATAATAGTAAATAGATGTATCGCCGAGCGACGTCCGTAACGCGGCGTCACGCGTGCGCCGCGCGCAAGGCGGCAAGCAGAATGAAAACGGGCGGCCGAAGCCGCCCGTATCGCTATCCGTTACGCCATTTTGACCGGCGCGCGCCACGATTCCGGATTGGTCCAGAACGCGCCGCGCAGTCGATCGCGGCTCGGCGGTGCAGGCGGCTTCGCCGCGCTTGCGCCGATCCGTCCGCGCAGCGAAATCTGACGGCCGCTCGTGCCGAGTCGCTTGACGATTTCGGCGAGTGTGCCGTCGGCCTGCCATTCATCGAAGCGACGACGGCAGGTCGGCGGAGACGGATAGCGGCCCGGCAGTTTGGACCAGCCTTCGCCCGTCGACAGAACCCAAAGCACGGCGTTTACCACCGAACGGGCCTCCACGCGCGGGCGGCCGCGCCGCTCACTGCGTGCAGGCTCCGAGCAAAACAGTCCTTCGACCAGCGCCCATTCGTTATCTCTCAAATCGTCGAACAGCATCATGTCCTCACCTCAGCGAAGCTAACTCCGGTGCGCTGCCATGCGCCGCGCACTCTTCAGGCACTCGTCGTCGAGTGCCGGGTGGGGGCGTTCGGTTGGCCGGTAGCGGTGTTCCTGCCCGTTGTCCGACATCACCTGCGCCCTGTGCGCCATGCAATGCACGAAGCGTGCCATGTCGGAGGCGAATCCCTCGAGAGCCGCTTGGCAGCGAGCCGACGGCTAAGTCAGCTAGGGGCGTATAAGACGCCAAAATAACCCGCCAGCAAATCAGGACAATCACCAATCTTGTGCAATTCGCCCGTACGGCGTGCGTATGCGCGCTTATTGCACCGCAGCGAAACACGGCGTGCCGAGCTCGACTCGTACCTCGGGCGATCCGTCGCGCATTAAAATCGCGCATCGATATCGACGATTGATGAGGTCCGGGGATGAACGTCACGCTGCGCCAGCTTCGCGTATTCATCGAGGTCGCGCGGCTCAGGAGCTTCAGCCGCGCCGGCGACGAGATCGGACTCACGCAGTCCGCGGTCAGCCGCTGCGTGCGCGAACTGGAGACCGAGCTCGGGCTGAAGCTGATCGATCGCACGACGCGCGACGTGCAATTGACCGACGTCGGCGCGAACCTGATCGCGAGCGTGTCGCGGCAGCTCGACGATCTCGACGACACGCTGCGCGAAATTCGCGAGATCGGCGAGCAGCGCCGCGGGCGCGTGATCGTCGCGGCGAGCCCGACGATCGCGTGCCGGCTGATGCCGCGCGTCGTCGCGTCGTGCGAGCGGCAGTTTCCGTTCGTCACGCTCGGGCTGCGCGACGACGTGCAAAGCGACGTGCTGCGCAAGGTGAAGTCGAGCGAAGTCGACTTCGGCGTCGTGATCGGGCCGCTGGCCGTCGCGGATCTCGTCTGCGAGCCGCTGATGACCGACTCGTTCTGCCTCGTCGCGCGCGCCGATCATCCGCTGGCCGCGCGCACCGAGGTGCCGTGGACCGCGCTGAACGGCGAGCGCCTCGTGTTGCTCGATCACGCCTCGGGCAGCCGTCCGCTGATCGATGCGGCGCTGGCCGCTCACCGCGTCAGCGCGACGGTGATGCAGGAGCTCGGCCATTCCGCGACCGTGTTCGGGCTCGTCGAGGCCGGCATCGGCGTGAGCGTGCAGCCGTGGCTGTCGCTGCCGTTGCCGGCCGGCTCGACGCTCGTCGCGCGGCCGCTGACGCCTCGCACCGAGCGGACGGTCGAACTCGTGCGGCGCCGCGACCGGTCGCTGTCGCCTGCCGCGCAGGCGATCTGGGAGCTGGTGCGCCAGATGCCGTCGCGCGCGGAGGACCTCGACTGACGCGCGTGCGGCCCGGCGTCGTGGGTACACTACGCGAATCGTGTTCCCCGACGGCGATCGACGATGGTGCATTCCGCAGATTCCGCAGAATTCGAGCCGGCGCACGAGCCGGCAGCCCTCGACGCGGTGCACGCGTTGCGCCCGTCGCTGATCCGCGAAGTCGCGAATGCGGGTTTCGGCGTGCACGACGTCTTGCCGTTCTGGTTCGGCGAATCCGATCGCGTGACGCCGGACTTCATCCGCGATGCGGCGGCCGCCGCGTTGCGCGACGGCGCGACGTTCTACACGCCGAATCTCGGTACTGCGTCGCTGCGTCGCGCGATCGCCGGCTACGTGAGCGCGCGCCACGGTGCCACGGCGCTCGACTCGATCGCGGTCACGAGCTCGGGCGTGAGCGCGCTGATGCTCGCCGCGCAGCTGCTGGTCGGGCCGGGCGACCGCGTCGTCGCGGTCACGCCGCTGTGGCCGAATCTCGTCGAGATTCCGAAGATTCTCGGTGCGCGCGTCGAGTGCGTGCCGCTCGCGTATGGGCGTGCGGGCTGGCGGCTCGACGTCGACCGGCTGCTCGCGGCGCTGACGCCCGCCACGCGGATGCTGATGATCAACTCGCCGAACAATCCGACCGGCTGGACGATGTCGCGCGACGATCAGCTTGCCGTGCTCGCGCATTGCCGCCGACACGGGATCTGGCTCGTGGCCGACGAGGTGTACGAGCGGCTCGCGTTCGATGCGGACGGCGCGCCGTCGTTGCTCGATATTGCGTCGCGCGACGAACGCGTCGTCGTCGTCAATTCGTTTTCCAAAGCATGGGCGATGACGGGCTGGCGGCTCGGCTGGCTCGTCGCGCCCGTTGCCTTGACCGGCGATCTGGCGAAGCTGATCGAGTACAACACGTCGTGCGCGCCGGCGTTCGTGCAGGCGGCCGGCGAAGTCGCGCTGCGCGACGGCGAGCCGTTCGTCCGCACGTTCGTGGCCGCGCTGCGCGACGCACGCGATCGTCTGATCGGCGCGTTGCGCACGCTGCCGGGCGCCGACGTGGCTGCGCCGCCAGGCGCGATGTACGTGTTCCTGAAGCTGCCGGGCGCCGACGACAGCCTCGCGTTCTGCAAGGCGCTCGTGCGCGAGGCGGCGCTCGGCCTTGCGCCCGGTCGCGCGTTCGGGCCGGAAGGCGAGGGCTTCGTGCGCTGGTGCTACGCCTGCGACACGGCTCGACTGGATGCCGGTGTCGAACGTCTGCGGCGCTTTCTGGCGCGCGGCGCGCGTGCCGACTGAAGCGGGGCCGGAGTGCCGGCCGCGCCGCGCGACTCATCTTTACGCACCGGGCAATTTTGCGTAATATGGCGCTCAGTCACGCGGCTCCGTCGTTGAGTCGTGCTGTTCCGTCCGGTTCGGGCCCGGCTTGAAGTCGATGCTGCCGCCCCCGGTTCGTGCTCCCATCAATATGACCGATCAGAATCGGGCGAGCGCGTCTTCCGTTCCTTTCGTCTGTTTTGTTGATCCGGTTCGTTTGACCACAGGGTCTGGCCTAGCTGCATGAATACCCAAGAGGCGAAGATCGTCCTCGAGACTGCTTTGATCTGTGCGCAGGAGCCGCTCAAGCTCGGCGATTTGCGCAAGCTCTTTGCCGACGGCGTGTCGGCTGACACGGTCCGCACGTTGCTCGAAGATCTGAAACAGGATTGGTCCGGCCGCGGTGTCGAATTGGTGGCGCTCGCGAGCGGATGGCGCTTTCAGAGCAAGCCGGCGATGCGTCATTTTCTCGATCGCCTGCATCCGGAAAAGCCGCCGAAATATTCGCGTGCGGTGCTCGAAACGCTGGCGATCATCGCGTACCGGCAGCCGGTCACGCGCGGCGACATCGAGGAAATCCGCGGCGTCACGGTCAACACGCAGGTGGTCAAGCAGCTCGAGGATCGCAACTGGATCGAAGTGATCGGGCATCGCGACGTGCCGGGGCGTCCGGCGCTGTATGCGACGACGAAGCAGTTTCTCGACGACCTCGGACTGAAGGCGCTCGACGATCTGCCCGCGCTCGAAGAGCCGGCCGCGAACATCGAGGCCGCGCTGCTCGCGCAGCAGGCGATGGATTTCGACGGCGACGCGCCGGAAGCCGCGGCCGATGCGTCGTCGGCCGAAGCAGGCGAAGCAACCGAAGGAGCCGAAGCAGCCGAAGCGCAGTCCGACGCCGTGCCGAACATGGCGACGACGGACGAACACGCGTCGACGCAGGAATTGCCAAACCGCGATACGCTCGGGGCTGATCGCGGGAAAACGGAACAGGCCGGTGCCGAAGCAGCGCCGGCCGGCGTGCAGCCGGTGCCGCTGCATGCGGAATCGAACGAGGAAGATCGCAAGCCGGCCGCCGAAGCGGCTGCCGGAGACGGTGCGGAAGCGACCGGCGACAGGCCGGACGAGGCCGAAGAGGCCGATGCGCACCGTACCCGTCCCGCGGACGGCGAGATACCGGACGACACGTCCGACAGTCTTGCCGGCGCCGTGCGCAGCGCCAGCGCGTCGATCGACGCGGACGCGCTGCAGGACGACGAAGCAGAACCCGAACAGCGTCGCGCCTGATCGCGGCTGACTTCTTGCCGCGCCCGTTCCGGGCGCGAGACCTGACATTTTGAGGTTGTTTTGACAGATATCCACGATATTGAATCGTCCGCGCCCGCCGTGCAGGCTGCGCGCGCCGACGATGCGCCGGAGCAGGACGCTCCGGCCGCGGGTGGCGACGAACGTCCCCGCCGCGGCCTGCGGCGCGGTCCGCGCAGCCTGATCGCGCGCCGTCGCGCAGCGGCCAAGTCGAAGGGCGCCGACGCGGCGCCGCAAGACGGCGAAGCCGCCGATGCGCCGCCGGCCGATGCCGCGCAGGCGCAGCCGGCGCGTGCGCCGCGCAAGGAAGGCGCGGCCAAGGGCGGGCGCGGCAAGTCCGGCGGCAAGCGCGAAGGCGCGGGCGGCAAGGGCGCGCAGGGTCAAGCACAAGGCCAGGCCAAGCGCGGCGGCGCGTCGAAGGGCGAGGGCGAAGCGGCGCAGGACGACCTGTTCGCCTACGTGACGTCGCCGGCGTTCGACGCGGACAACGCGGCACCGGGCAGCGGCGTGCGTGCGCCGATGCTGCGCCGCGGCCGCGGTCAGCCGGCAAACAAGCGCGTGCTGTCGCCGGACGACGACGCGCCGAAGCTGCACAAGGTGCTCGCGGAGGCGGGCATGGGCTCGCGCCGCGAAATGGAAGAGCTGATCATCGCCGGCCGCGTGTCGGTGAACGGCGAGCCTGCGCATATCGGCCAGCGCATCATGCCGACCGACCAGGTGCGGATCAACGGCAAACCGGTCAAGCGCAAGCTGCCGAACAAGCCGCCGCGCGTGCTGCTCTACCACAAGCCGACCGGCGAGATCGTCAGTCACGCGGATCCGGAAGGCCGTCCGTCGGTGTTCGATCGCCTGCCGCCGATGAAGACGGCGAAATGGCTCGCGGTCGGCCGCCTCGACTTCAACACCGAAGGTCTGCTGATGCTGACGACCTCCGGCGACCTCGCGAACCGCTTCATGCATCCGCGCTACAGCGTCGAGCGCGAGTACGCGGTGCGCGTGGTTGGCGAGCTGTCGGAAAGCGCGCGCCAGAAACTGCTGCACGGCATCGAGCTCGACGACGGTCCCGCGAACTTCCTGCGCATCCGCGACGGCGGCGGCGAGGGCACGAATCACTGGTATCACGTCGCGCTGGCCGAAGGCCGTAACCGCGAAGTGCGCCGGATGTTCGAGGCGGTCGGCCTGATGGTGAGCCGCCTGATCCGCACGCGTCACGGCCCGATTCCGCTGCCGCGCGGCCTGAAACGCGGCCGCTGGGAGGAGCTCGACGAGGCGCAGGTGCGCAAGCTGATGGCGACGGTCGGCCTGAAGGCGCCGTCGGAAGAGAAGGGCAAGCGCGGCGGCGGCCAGGCCGAGCGCCGGCAGCCCGATCCGATGCAGACCTCGATGGGCTTCATCAGCCGCGAGCCGGTGCTGACGACCCACGGCCAGCTCGACCAGCCGCGCCGCGGCGGTCGGCGCGGCGGCCCCGGCATGCCGGGCCTGAGCGGCTACGGCAGCCTGCCGGTCGCGTCGGGGTACGGCAATCGCGCGGGCGGCCGTGACGTCGACGGCAATCGCGCGTCGCATGGCGGCGCCGGCGGCAAGCGCGGCGGCGGCAAGGGCGGCAATCGCAACCCGAACGGCAATCGCGCGGATGGCGGCGCCGGCAACGGCGGCCCGCGCGGCGGCCAGCGTCCGCAGCGCGGCGGGCGTTCGCGCGGCCGCTGAGGGGCGCGTTGCGCGAGGCGCGACAGCGCCGGCAAGACCGGGGCGATCCGGTTTTGTCGGCGCATTGCATTTTGCGTAATCGACGCTATATGAATAGTCGGCGGCGCGCAGACCGTTTCGCAGGAATTCGCGTTTAACGGTATATCGCGCGCCGTTCCGACGGCCGACGCTTGGCGTTTGCGCCAAAAATCGCTATAATCGCGGAGTCGCTGGGCGTACGGATTCGATGTGCGGCTCAGGTGCGACCACCGGTAAGAAGATGGGCGTTCCGCCCATTTTTTTTTGCTGAAACGGTTAGGCATCTCGGGTAGCGCTTCCTGCGCCGGCTAAGGCGCGCGCCCGCGGGTGAATCGCGAGCGGCGGGCGCGAACACCTGAGAGGACACTGTGCAACTGACGGAACTGATAGAAACCACGGTCACCGGGCTCGGCTACGAGCTGGTGGATCTCGAGCGCACCGGGCGCGGCATGCTTTGCGTCTATATCGATCAGCCTGCCGGCATCTCGCTCGAAGATTGCGAAAAGGTCACGCGTCAGCTCCAGCACGTCTTGACGGTCGAAAACATCGATTACGAACGGCTCGAAGTCTCGTCTCCGGGGCTCGACCGCCCGTTGAAGAAGCTGGCCGACTTCGAGCGCTTCGCCGGCAGTGAAGTCTCCGTGACCTTGAAAAAGCCGCTGGACGGGCGCAAGACGTACCGGGGCATTCTGCACGCGCCGAACGGCGAAACGATCGGTTTGGAATTTGAGAGGAAGAAGGGCGAGGCGGCCATGCTGGATTTCACGCTGGCCGACATCGACAAAGCCCGCCTGATTCCGCAAGTTGACTTTAGGAGCCGCAAATAATGAGTCGCGAAGTTTTGATGCTGGTGGATGCGCTGGCGCGCGAGAAAAACGTCGACAAGGATGTGGTGCTGGGCGCGCTCGAGGCTGCGCTCGCGTCCGCTTCCAAGAAGCTGTTCGACGAAGGCGCCGAAATCCGCGTCCATATCGATCGCGAAAGCGGCGAGCACGAAACCTTCCGTCGCTGGCTCGTCGTGCCCGACGAAGCGGGCCTGCAGGAGCCGGATCGCGAGATCCTGCTGTTCGAAGCGCGCGAGCAGAAGCCCGACGTCGAAGTCGGCGAATACATCGAGGAACCCGTTCCGTCGATCGAATTCGGCCGGATCGGCGCGCAGGCCGCGAAGCAGGTGATCCTGCAGAAGGTGCGCGATGCCGAACGCGAGCAGATCCTGAACGACTACCTCGAGCGCGGCGAAAAGATCATGACCGGCACGGTGAAGCGCCTCGACAAGGGCAACTTCATCGTCGAATCGGGTCGCGTCGAGGCGCTGCTGCGCCGCGATCAGCTGATCCCGAAGGAAAACCTGCGCGTGGGCGACCGCGTGCGCGCGTACATCGCGAAGGTCGACCGCACCGCGCGCGGCCCGCAGATCGAACTGTCGCGCACCGCGCCCGAGTTCCTGATGAAGCTGTTCGAGATGGAAGTGCCGGAGATCGAGCAGGGCCTGCTCGAGATCAAGGCCGCCGCTCGCGATCCGGGCGTGCGTGCGAAGATCGGCGTCGTCGCGTACGACAAGCGGATCGATCCGATCGGCACCTGCGTCGGCATTCGCGGCTCGCGCGTGCAGGCCGTGCGCAACGAGCTCGGTGGCGAAAACATCGACATCGTGCTATGGTCGGAGGATCCCGCCCAGTTCGTGATCGGCGCGCTCGCGCCGGCCGCTGTCCAGTCGATCGTCGTCGATGAAGAAAAGCATTCGATGGATGTCGTCGTCGACGAGAACGAGCTGGCCGTCGCGATCGGCCGTAGCGGTCAGAACGTTCGCCTTGCCAGCGAACTGACCGGCTGGCAGATCAACATCATGACCCCGGACGAGTCCGCCCAGAAGCAGGGCGAGGAGCGCGACCGGCTGCGTGCACTGTTCATGACGCGTCTCGACGTCGACGAAGAAGTCGCCGACATCCTGATCGACGAAGGCTTCACGAGCCTCGAAGAGATTGCTTACGTGCCGCTCAACGAAATGCTCGAGATCGAAGCGTTCGACGAGGACACCGTGCACGAACTGCGCAACCGCGCGCGCGATGCGCTGCTGACGATGGCGATCGCGAACGAGGAAAAGGTCGAAAACGCGGCGCTGGATCTGAAGAGCCTCGACGGCGTGACGCCGGAGCTGCTCGCGAAGCTGGCCGAACACGGCGTGGCGACGCGCGACGATCTCGCCGAGCTGGCGGTGGACGAACTGGTCGACATGACCGGAATGGAAGAGGATGCCGCTAAGGCGTTGATCATGAAAGCACGTGAACACTGGTTCCAGTGAGAAATGACCATGGCGCACTGATTTGATGGCGGCCGTATGGCCTGACCCGATGCTAACCGCAAGGAATCGGTCCTTGCACTAAGAGGAATGAATGGCGAGTAACAACGTAGCCCAATTTGCCGCGGAACTGAAAATGCCTGCTGGTGTGCTGCTCGAACAGCTGCAGGCAGCGGGCGTCCAGAAAGCGAGTGAAGACGATGCGCTGTCCGAGGCGGACAAGGCGCGTCTGCTCGATCATTTGCGCAAGTCGCACGGCGCAACCGATGGCGACAAGCGCAAGATCACGCTGACCCGCAAGCATACGTCGGAGATCAAGCAGTCTGACGCGACGGGCAAGGCTCGCACCATTCAGGTCGAGGTGCGCAAGAAGCGCACGTTCGTCAAGCGCGACGACGTGAGCGATGTCGCGGAACAGGGTCAGGCGCAGGTCGCCGAAGCGGACGACGATGCGGAACTGAAGCGTCGCGAGGAAGAGGCGCGCCGCGAGGCCGCGCTGCTCGAGAAGCAGGCGCAGGAACTGCGCGAGCGTCAGGAACGCCTTGAGCGCGAGGAAGCAGAACGCCGTGCCCGCGAGGAAGCGGCCGAAGCCGAACGCCGTCGCGCGGAGGAAGAAGCCGCTGCGAAGCGTGCGGCAGCCGAAGCGGCCGCCGCGCAACAGGCGGCGCAGCAGGCGGCTGCGGCCCAGCAGGCGGCGGCACCGGCCGATTCCGCGCAGGACGAAGCACGTGCGGCTGCGGAACGCGCAGCGCAGCGCGAAGCGGCGAAGAAGGCCGAGGACGCCGCGCGCGAGGCTGCCGAAAAGGCGCGCGCCGAGCAGGAAGAAATTCGCAAGCGCCGCGAGGCGGCGGAAGCCGAAGCGCGTGCGATCCGCGAGATGATGAACACGCCGCGCAAGGCCGTGGTCAAGGCGGTCGAACCGCCGAAGCCGGCCGAACCGGCGAAGCCCGCCGAGGCAAAGGGCACGCTGCACAAGCCGGCGAAGCCGGAAGGTGCGCAGGCGCGCCCGGCCGCGAAGAAGCCGGCCGCTGCGCCGGCTGCCACGCCGGCGCCGGCAGGCGCGGGCGACCGCAACAAGAAGCCGGGCGGCGGCAAGGGCGGCTGGCAGGACGACGCGGCGAAGCGGCGCGGCATCAAGACGCGCGGCGATTCGAGCGGCGGCGTCGACCGCGGCTGGCGCGGCGGCCCGAAGGGGCGCGGCCGTCACCAGGACAACGCCTCGTCGTTCCAGGCGCCGACCGAGCCGATCGTGCGTGAAGTGCACGTGCCGGAAACCATCTCGGTGGCCGATCTCGCGCACAAGATGGCGATCAAGGCCTCCGAAGT
Organism: Burkholderia sp. BC1; assembly: GCF_052683555.1. Lineage (NCBI taxonomy): Bacteria > Pseudomonadati > Pseudomonadota > Betaproteobacteria > Burkholderiales > Burkholderiaceae > Burkholderia > Burkholderia sp. BC1. The sequence goes on along the minus strand of NZ_JBQYLP010000039.1, from coordinate 4,580 downwards.
CATCAAGGTGATGATGAAGATGGGCCAGATGGTCACGATCAACCAGGTGCTCGACCAGGAAACGGCGATGATCGTCGTCGAGGAACTGGGTCACCGCGCGCTCGCAGCGAAGCTGGACGATCCGGAAGCGCTGCTCGTCGAAGGCGAAACGGGCTCCGACGCAGAGCAACTGCCGCGTCCGCCGGTCGTCACGGTGATGGGTCACGTCGACCACGGCAAGACCTCGCTGCTCGACTACATCCGTCGCGCGAAGGTGGCGGCGGGCGAAGCGGGCGGCATTACGCAGCACATCGGCGCGTATCACGTCGAGACGCCGCGCGGCGTCGTCACGTTCCTCGATACGCCGGGTCACGAGGCGTTCACGGCGATGCGTGCACGCGGCGCGAAGGCGACCGACATCGTGATTCTGGTCGTCGCGGCCGACGACGGCGTGATGCCGCAGACGAAGGAAGCGATCTCGCACGCGAAGGCGGGCGGGGTGCCGATCGTCGTCGCGATCAACAAGATCGACAAGCCGGAAGCGAACCCGGACCGCGTGAAGCAGGAACTGGTCGCCGAAGGCGTCGTGCCGGAAGAATACGGTGGCGATTCGCCGTTCGTGCCGGTGTCGGCAAAGACGGGCGCGGGCATCGACGATCTGCTCGAGAACGTGCTGCTGCAGGCCGAAGTGCTGGAACTGAAGGCACCGGTCGAGGTGCCGGCGAAGGGCATCGTGATCGAGGCGAAGCTCGACAAGGGTAAGGGTCCGGTCGCGACGATGCTCGTGCAGTCCGGTACGCTGAGCCGCGGCGACATCGTGCTGGCCGGTAGCGCATACGGCCGCGTGCGTGCGATGCTCGACGAGAACGGCAAGCCGACGAAGGAAGCCGGCCCGTCGATCCCGGTCGAAATCCAGGGTCTGTCGGAAGTGCCGGCCGCCGGCGAGGAAGTCATCGTGCTGCCGGACGAGCGCAAGGCGCGCGAAATCGCGCTGTTCCGTCAGGGCAAGTTCCGCGACGTGAAGCTGGCGAAGCAGCAGGCGGCGAAGCTGGAAAGCATGCTCGAGCAGATGGGCGAAGGCGAAGTGCAGAACCTGCCGCTCATCATCAAGGCCGACGTGCAAGGCTCGCAGGAAGCGCTGGTGCAGTCGCTGCTCAAGCTGTCGACCGACGAAGTGCGCGTGCAGATCGTGCACAGCGCGGTGGGCGGCATCAGCGAAAGCGACGTCAACCTCGCGACCGCGTCGAAGGCCGTCATCATCGGCTTCAACACGCGTGCGGACGCACAGGCGCGCAAGCTGGCCGAAGCGAACGGCATCGACATCCGCTACTACAACATCATCTACGACGCAGTGGATGAGGTGAAGGCGGCGATGTCCGGCATGCTGGCGCCGGAGAAGCGCGAAGTCGTGACGGGCATGGTCGAGGTGCGCCAGGTGTTCAAGGTGCCGAAGGTCGGCACGGTCGCCGGCTGTATGGTCACCGACGGTATCGTCAAGCGTTCGTCGTCGGTGCGCGTGCTGCGCAACAACGTCGTGATCTTCACGGGCGAACTCGAATCGCTGAAGCGCTTCAAGGACGACGTGAAGGAAGTCAAGCAAGGCTTCGAATGCGGTATGTCGGTGAAGAACTTCAACGACATCCTCGAAGGCGACCAGTTCGAAGTCTTCGAAGTGACCGAAGTCGCGCGTACGCTGTAACGCAATCGCGCATCGGCTCATGGGCGGGGCAGGCTTGGGCCTGTCCCGCCCATTTTTTCATGGCCGCGCGCCGTTCGGCGCGCCGCCGTTTTATCCTGATAAACGGATCAGGGATTCGATCATGTCCAGGAAACGTACTTCTCCCAATCGCAACGTGCAGATCGCCGATCAGATTCAGCGCGATCTGTCCGAACTCATCATGCGCGAGGTCAAGGATCCGCGCATCGGCATCGTGACCATCCAGAGCGTCGAACTGACGCCGGACTACGCGCACGCGAAGGTCTATTTCACGACGCTGACCGGCGATCCGGCCGCGACGCAGCAGGCGCTGAACCACGCGTCGGGCCATCTCCACAACCTGCTGTTCAAGCGGCTGCACATCCATACGGTGCCCACGCTGCACTTCCATTACGACCAGACGATCGAGAAGGCCGTCGCGATGTCGCGTCTGATCGACGAGGCGAACGCGACGCGCGCGAAGGACGACGACGAGGCCGACGCGCCGGCGAAGGACGACTGAGCGTATCCCGCCTATGACGACTGCAGCATCCCAACGTCCGCGCGTACCGCGCCGCGCGCTGGACGGCGTCCTGCTGCTCGACAAGCCGGTCGGCCTGTCGAGCAACGATGCGCTGATTCGCGCGAAGCGCCTGTACCTCGCGAAGAAGGCCGGGCATACCGGCACGCTCGATCCGCTTGCATCGGGCCTGCTGCCGCTGTGCTTCGGCGAAGCGACGAAGTTCTCGCAGGATCTGCTCGAGGCGGACAAGACCTATGAAGCGACGATGCGGCTCGGCGTGCGTACCGCGACCGGCGACGCCGAAGGCGAGGTGCTCGACACGCGGCCCGTCGCATGCGATCGCGCGGCCGTCGAAGCGGCGCTCGTGCGTTTCACGGGCGACATCGTGCAGGTGCCGCCGATGTATTCGGCGCTCAAGCGCGACGGCAAGCCGCTGTACGAATACGCGCGTGCCGGTCAGACGGTCGAGCGCGAAGGTCGCGGCGTGACGATCCACGCGCTCGACCTGCTCGCATGCGAACTGCCCGACGTGACGTTTCGCGTCACGTGCAGCAAGGGCACGTATGTGCGCACGCTCGCGGAAGACATCGGCGAAGCGCTCGGCTGCGGCGCGCATCTGACGATGCTGCGCCGCACGGGCGTCGGCGCGCTGACGCTCGAACATGCGGTGACGCTCGATGCGTTGTCCGATGCCGACGAAGCGGCGCGCGACGCCTGGCTTCAGCCCGTCGATGCGCTGCTGTCGACGTTCCCGCTGGTGCGTCTCGACGACACCTGCGCGAAGCGCTTCCTGCACGGGCAGCGTCTGCCGCTGTCGGCGCTGGCGGCGATCGACGCCGCCGAAGGCGAACGCGTGCGCGTGTACGACGCGACGCGGCTGCTCGGCGTCGCGCGCAAGACGAACGGCGTGCTTGCGCCGGAACGGCTCGTCGTCACCGCGCAATGACGCACGCGCACGCACGTGCGCCGTCGGAACGAAAAAAAGCCCGGTCGAGACCGGGCTTTTCGTTTGCTGCGGATGCGCGCGACGTCTAGTGCGCGGCCGATGCCGCCGCGCCCGCATCGCCGCCGCCCGCGCGTTCGGGCTTCGTGATCCAGATCAGCGCAATCAGCAGCACGAAGATCGCCGCCGAGATGTAGAACAGATCGTTCACGCCGAGCTGCGCGGCCTGCTGCGTGGCCATGTTGTTGATGAGCCCGTGCGCCTGGTCGCGCGTCAGCCCGAGGTTGTTCATCTGCGTGACGGCCTGATTGAACGTCGGGTTGTAGGGATTCGTCTGCTCGACCAGCTGCGCGTGGTGGAAGTTGTTGCGGTGATCCCACGCGGTCTGGAAGATCGACGTGCCGATGCCGCCGCACATGATCCGCACGAAGTTCGACAGGCCCGATGCCGCCGGAATGCGGTGGCCGGGCAGGCCGGACAGCGTGATCGAGACGAGCGGGATGAAGAAGCCCGCCATCGCGATCCCCTGCACGAACGTCGGCAGCATCAGCGACCATTCGTCGACGCCCGTCGTGTAGCGCGAGCGCATCCAGAAACAGAGCGCGAAGATCAGGAACGCGGCCGTCGCGATGTAGCGCGGATCGGTGCGCGGCAGGAACTTGCCCGTCAGCGGCGACAGCAGGATCGCGAACAGCCCGACCGGCGCCATCACGAGGCCGGCATCCGTCGCCGTATAGCCGATCTGCGTCTGCAGCCAGAGCGGCAACAGCACGAGGTTGCCGAAGTAGAGCCCGTAGCCGACCGACAGCGCGATCGTGCCGCCCGAGAAGTTGCGCATCCGGAACAGCGACAGGTCGACGACCGGATGCTCGGCGGTCAGCTCCCAGATCACGAAGAACGCGAACGAGATGATCGCGATCAGCGCGAGCGCGATGATCGTCGTCGAGGCGAACCAGTCGAGGTCCTTGCCCTTGTCGAGCATGATCTGCAGCGAGCCGACCCAGAGGACGAGCAGGGCGAGACCGACGCCGTCGATCGGCGCGCGCCGCACCGTCGATTCGCGCGTGCGATAGATCGACCACGTCGCGATCGCGGCCGCGATGCCGACCGGAATGTTCACGTAGAAGATCCACGGCCACGAGTAGTTGTCCGAGATCCACCCGCCGAGAATCGGGCCCGCGACCGGCGCGATCAGCGTCGTCATCGACCATAGCGCGAGCGCCATCGGCGCCTTTGCGCGCGGGTAGCTCGCGAGCAGCAGCGACTGCGACAGCGGAATCATCGGGCCGGCCACCGCGCCCTGCAGCACGCGCGACGCGAGCAGGAACGGCAGCGTCGGCGACAGCCCGCACATCCACGACGAGATGACGAACAGGATGATCGACGCGAGGAACAGGCGTACCTGCCCGATGCGGTCGGTCAGCCAGCCGGTCAGCGGC
>NZ_JBQYLP010000038.1:0-57956 GCF_052683555.1 Burkholderia sp. BC1 | reverse complement strand
CAGGGGCCGGCGCGTTGAGGGGCGCCGCCGACGATGCTCACGCCGCCCGCCGACACCAGACGCCCTTCGCTCAGCGTCATCGTCTGATCAATCCCGCTCGCGACCTTCACGCCGCTCACGACATTGCTACGGCGATGCCGCTCTCTCGCAAGGAGCCGCACGTCACCGTGAAGCACGCATGAACGCGTATGCGTCCCGCGCTACGTCGACGATTCACGTCCGCCCGCTGCAGCGCCTGACCGTCGCCGCGCCTCCACCGCCGCACCGGCAGAGCGATGTGATCGAACCTCATCGCGCCCCGCTCTCACCCCACCTTCCTCCCCGGCCACAACCCGGTCAACTTACGATTGCAAATAACTCTCATTTACATTAGATTTCGGCGCGCAAATGTACTGTTTGGATCACGAATGCCGGCGCTGGACGGCTCGCGGTGCCCGAACGCGAACCCATCTCTGAAGGACGAGGTATGAGCAGGAAAAACTGGGCGGCCGCACCGATGGCCATCGTCGTCGGCACCGCCGGGCTGAGCAGCGCCGAGGCTCAGGAATTGTCGCTGCCCGCGATCGAAGTCTCCGGGCAGCGCACGACGGCGCCGTTTCGCGCGCCCGAATCGACGAGCGCGACACGCACCGAGACGGACGTGATGGAGATTCCGTTCGCCGTCAGCAGCGTCGATACGAAGCTGATCCGCACCGTCGCCGCGACACGCGGCGACGACCTTTACGACTGGGTCGCCGGCGTCGCGCGGCAGAACAACTTCGGCGGCCTGTGGGACAACTACGCCGTGCGAGGCTTCGCGGGCGACGGCGGCACGTCCGGCACCGACTACCTCGTCAACGGCTTCTCGTGGAATCGCGGGATGAGCGTGCCGCGCGACACGGCGACGCTCGAACGCATGGAAGTCCTCAAGGGTCCGGCGTCGGCGCTGTATGGCCGCGGCGACCCCGGCGGGCTCATCAGCTACACGACGAAGCAGCCGCAGTTCGCGCCGTCGAACACGATCGGCGTATCGGCAGGCAGCTACGGCGCGCTGCGCCAGACACTCGATTCGACCGGCCCCGTCACGAAGTCGCTCGCCTACCGCTTCATCGCGATGAATGAGGACAACGGCAGCTTCCGCGATACGGTGTCGAGCAAGCGCTATCTGTTCGCGCCGTCGTTCACGTGGGATATCGGCGACGACACGACGCTCCATTACGAATTCGAGACGGCACGGCAGCGCGCACCGCTCGATCGCGGCGTGGTCGCCGTCAACGGGCAGCTCGGCGCGGTGCCGGTGTCGCGGTTCATGGGCGAGCCGCGCGACGGCGACTACGACGTGCGCAACTCGGGCCATCAGTTCACGCTCGAACATCGCTTCAACGCCGACTGGTCAATCAACGCCGGCTTCGCGCAGCGCGATACCGACCTGTCCGGCCGCTCGTCCGAGGCGTTCGCCCTGCAGTCGGACGGGCGCACGCTGTGGCGCCGCTACCGGCAGGTCGCGTTTCACTCGAACGACCTGCAGGGGCGCGTCGAGGTGGCCGGCAAGGCGCGCACCGGCGCGATCGGCCATACGTTCGTGATGGGCGTCGATGCGTACCGCTTCAACTACGATCAGTTCGTTTCGCGCTCGACGCCGACGGCCGCGGCGCCGTACGCGATCGACATCTTCAACCCGGTCTACGGCCAGCCGGCGCCCGTGCCGCGCACCGCGACGAACCTGCTCGAGCGCGACGACGGCCAGGGCCTGTACGCACAGGACACGCTCGCGTTCGGGCCGCACTGGAAAGTACTTGCGGGGCTGCGCTGGGATCGCTTTCATCAGTCGGTCGAGAATCGCCTGAAAGGCGTGACGACGAGCCAGCTGCAAACGGCGGTAAGCCCGCGGCTCGGGATCGTGTACGAGGCGAGTCCCTCGCTGTCGCTGTATGCGAACACCGCGTACTCGTTCCGCCCGAACAACGGCGCCGACGTGAACGGCCGCGCATTCGATCCCGAAAAAGGGCACGGCTATGAAGCCGGCGTGAAGTGGGCCGGCACGCGCTGGCTCGCGACCGTCGCCGCGTTCTACGTGAACAAGCGCAACGTGCTGACCGCCGATCCGGCGAATGCCGGGTTCTCGCGCGCGGCCGGCGAAGTGCGCAGCCGCGGCGTCGAATTCGAATGGAACGGCGAACTCGGCCACGGCCTGCGCGGCGTCGTCAATCTCGCGTACGTCGATGCGCAGGTCACGCGCGACAGCGTGCTGACGCCCGGTGCCCGCCTCGTCGACATTCCCCGCCTGAGCGGCAGCGCGCTGCTGATGTACGAGACCGCGCTGCCGCTCGTCGACAAGGCCGGCGCAGGTGCGGGCGTGATCTATGTCGGCCGTCGCGCCGGCAACACCGCGAACACGCAGGACGGCTTCGATCTGCCCGCTTACGCGACGGTGCAGCTCAACGGCTACGTGCAGGTCAACAAGCATCTGCGTGCGTCGGTCGTGCTGAACAACCTGTTCAACCGCACGTACTACGTCAGTTCGTACAACAGCCTGTGGGTCACGCCGGGCGCGCCGCGCAGCCTGTTCGCGTCGCTCTCTTACACGTTCTAGCCGCGCTGCGCGCCGCGCACGGCGACCGCCGCCGTGCGTGCCACGCGCCATGCCCGTACGTCACCGTCGCGCCACGCCCGTCGTCCCGCGCACCACGAGCCGCGGCGCCGACGCCGTCCTGACGCGCGCCGCATCGTCGACCCGACCACCGGCCTCGCGCAACGCATTGAGCAGATCCACCGCGAGCGCCGCGGCCTCGGCGGTCGGGATCGCGACCGTCGTCAGCGTCGGACGCGTATCGCGCGCGAGCTGAATGTCGGTGATGCCGACGATCGACAGATCGTCCGGCACGCGCAGCCCGCGATCGGCGGCCGCATGCAGCGCGCCGATCGCCGGCAGATCGTTGGTCGCCAGCAGCGCCGTGAGTTCGGGATGCGCATCGAGCAATCGCGCTGCCGCGCGCAGCCCGCCTTCGATCGAATCGGGCTCGGCCTCGACGATCGACGCGTCGAGCCCCGCTTCGCGCATCACGTCGGCGAAACCGTCGTAACGCGCGGCCTGCACGCCACCCGCGCACCCGCCGACGATCGCGCCGATCCGCTCGTGACCGAGCTCGAGCAGATGCCGCGTCGCGATCCGCCCCGCCTCGCGGAAATCGACCGCGACGCACGGCAGCCCGTCCGGCGGCGCGTCCGGCCGCTCCCACATGCAGAGCACGACCGGCACGCCGCGCCGCGTCACCTCGAGCAGGTCCGGCAGATGGCTCGCGTTCGTCACGAGGATGCCTTCGGACACCGTGCCGGCAATCTGGTCCAGATAGGCGCGCCCCTGCGCCGGATCGTCGTTGGTATTGCAGACGATCAGAAACTGCCCGTTGCGCCGCACCGCGCGCTCGACCGCGAGCGCGAACTCGGGATAGAACGGGTTCGCGATGCTCGACACCATCAGCGCGACCGTCGGCGCGCGCCCCTCCGCGAGCGCCCGCGCGGCCAGATGCGGGCGGTAGCCGAGCGTCTGCACGGCCTCCAGCACGCGCGCGCGCGTCGCATCGCCGACGCGCCCGCGGCCGCGCAGCACGTTCGACACCGTCGCGGCCGTCACGCCCGCACGGCGCGCCACTTCATCGAGAGTCGCCATGTTTGCTCACTATCTGAGAAGCCCATCCAGTATTTGCTTCGCCGTGCGAAGCGGCGCACTATCGTCGCACGCCCTGCTGTCCGACCGCCGGGCGCCCAAGCCGCGAGCGCCATCGCCGTTTTTTTTGACTGCGATGATTAAGCGCTTAATCATGTGCGGCAACGCATTAAAACATGGAGCGGAGACAATGGCCAGCATCTCGATGCGGCGCGTGCAGAAAGCTTATGGCGACCACGCGCCGGTCATACGCGACGTCGATCTCGAGATCGGCGAGCACGAGTTCTGCGTGTTCCTCGGTCCGTCCGGCTGCGGGAAGTCGACGCTGCTGCGGATGATCGCCGGCCTCGAGGATCTGAGCGCGGGCGAGCTGTCGATCGGCGGCCGGCGCGTCGACGACGTACCGGCGGCCGAGCGCGGCGTCGCGATGGTGTTCCAGAGCTACGCGCTGTTTCCGCACATGACCGTCTACGAGAACATGGCGTTCGGCCTGAAGCTCGCGCGCACGCCGAAAGCGGAAATCGACCGCAAGGTGCGCGATGCCGCGCGGATCCTGCAGCTCGACGCGCTGCTCGAGCGCAAGCCGAAGGCGCTGTCGGGCGGGCAGCGGCAGCGCGTGGCGATCGGCCGCGCGATCGTGCGCGAGCCCGGCGTGTTCCTGTTCGACGAGCCGCTGTCGAACCTCGACGCGGCGCTGCGCGGGCAGACGCGCATCGAGATCGCGCGGCTGCACCGGCAGTTCGAGCGCGCGAGCGTCGTCTACGTGACGCACGACCAGACGGAAGCGATGACGCTCGCCGACAAGATCGTGCTGCTGCATGCCGGCGCCGACACCGCGCAACACGGCAGCATCGCGCAGGTGGGTGCGCCGCTCGAGCTGTACCACCGGCCGGCGAGCCGCTTCGTCGCCGGCTTCATCGGCTCGCCGCGGATGAACTTCCTGCCGGCCGTCGTCGCCGCGGCCGATGCGCAGCGCACGACGGTCACGCTCGTGCCGTCCGGCGACACCTTCACACTCGCGCGCGACGGCGCCGCGCTGCGCGCGGGCGACGCCGTCACGCTCGGCATCCGCCCCGAACACCTGACGCTCGGCGCCGCGCATGAATCGACGATGCTCGTGCGCGACGTCGCGCTCGTCGAGCGCCTCGGCGAGCAGACCTGCGTCCATCTCGAGCAGCCCGGCGGCACGCCGCTGATCGCGAAGGTGCCCGGCGACGCGTCGGTGCGCCCCGGCGAGCGCCTGCCCGTGCATGCACCGGCCGCCGCGTGCCACCTGTTTACCGAAGACGGCCGCGCACTGCCTGCGTCCGCCACCCTCTCCGTTCACCACTACGCATAAGGATCGCGCATGCGCGTCGGCGTCTGTTACTACCCGGAACACTGGCCGGAATCGATGTGGGCGGACGACGCCCGCCGGATGAAAGCGCTCGGCATCGCTCAGGTGCGCATCGCGGAATTCGCGTGGAGCCGCATCGAGCCGTCGCCCGGCGAATACGATTGGGGCTGGCTCGATCGCGCGGTCGACGTGCTCGCCGCGGCCGGCCTCGACATCGTGATGTGCACGCCGACCGCGACGCCGCCGAAATGGCTGATCGACCGCCATCCCGAGATCCTCGCGATCGGCGCGGACGGCAGGCCGCGCGCGTTCGGCTCGCGCCGCCACTACGACTTCTCGTCGCCGATCTATTACGACGCGTCGCGGCAGATCTGCACGGCGGTCGCCGAGCGCTACGGCCGCCATCCGGCCGTGCGCTTCTGGCAGACCGACAACGAGATGGGCTGCCACCAGACGGTCGTCAGCTATTCGCCGGCCGCGCTCGCACGCTTTCGCGAATGGCTGAAGGCGCGCTACGGGACGATCGACGCACTGAACCGCGCGTGGGGCACGGTGTTCTGGAGCATGGAGTATCGCGATTTCGACGAGATCGACGCACCCGTCGGCACCGTGACCGAAGCGCATCCGACGCATCGGCTCGACTACCGGCGTTTCGCGTCGGACGAAGTGGTCCGCTATCACCGGATGCAGGTCGACGTGATCCGCGCGCGCTCGCCGGGCCGGCCGGTCGCGCACAACTTCATGCAACTGTTCACCGATTTCGATCACTATGCGGTCGCGCGCGATCTCGACGTCGCAACGTGGGACAGCTATCCGCTCGGCGCGCTGGAGGAACACTGGTTCGCGCCCGACGTGAAGGCGCGCTGGCTGCGCACGGGCCATCCGGATTTCGCGTCGTTCAATCACGACCTCTATCGCGGGATGTCGAAGCTGCCGTTCTGGGTGATGGAGCAGCAGCCGGGCCCCGTGAACTGGGCGCACTGGAACCCGGCGCCGCTGCCGGGCATGGTGCGGCTGTGGAGCTGGGAAGCCTTCGCGCACGGCGCGGGCTGCGTGTCGTACTTCCGCTGGCGGCAGGCGCCGTTCGCGCAGGAACAGATGCATGCGGGCCTGCACACGCCCGACGACCGGCTCGACGAAGGCGGCCGCGAAGCAGAGCGCGTCGTGCAGGAGATCGCCGTCGTGCAGGGCGCCGATGCGCACGCGGACGCCGCCGTGCACGCGCGCGTCGCGCTCGTCTTCGACTACGAAGCGAAGTGGCTGCTCGACGTGCAGCCGCAAGGCGCGGACTTCCAGTACGCACGCATCGCGTTCGAGTACTACTCGGCGCTGCGCGCGCTCGGCCTCGACGTCGACGTGATCTCCGCGCAGGCGCCGCTCGACGGCTATCGGCTCGTCGTCGTGCCGCCGCTGCCGATCGTTCCCGACGATTTCGCCGCGCGCCTCGCCGCATCGGGCGCGCATGCCGTGTTCGGGCCGCGCACCGGTTCGAAGACGGTCGACCTGCAGATTCCGCCGACGTTGCCGCCCGGCGCACTCGCCTCGATCCTGCCGCTGCGCGTGTGGCGCGTCGAGTCGCTGCGGCCGAACGTGACCGAACGCGTCGACGGCGCGCTCGTCGACGGCACGCCGTTCGCCGGTCACGCGCGCCACTGGCGCGACCTCGTCGAACTGCGCGATGCGCAGCGCACCGTCGTGCGCGCGCGCTTTGCCGACGATCATCCGGCATGGCTGTCGCACGGCACGCTGCATTATTGGGCCGCGCTGTTCGACGACGCGACCACCGCGCAGCTGTTCGCGAGCGTCGCCGCCGAAGCGGGGCTCGCGCCGACGCCGCTCGCCGACGGCGTGCGCATCAGCCGGCGCGGCGGCCTCACGTACGTCTTCAACTACGGCGACACCGTGCACACGATCGATGCCGTGCCGCCGGCGGCGTTCGTGGTCGGCAGCGCGGACGTCGAGCCGCGCGGCGTCGCCGTCTATCGCAGCCCGGTGTAGCCGTTTTCATCGTCACCGCCGCGGCGCGCGACGCGCCGCCCACGCATAACGACAGACAGGACTGGAGACAACCATGACTCATCGCCCCGTTCGCGCCGCCGCCCGGTTCGCCACGGCCGCCGCCGTCGCACTCGCGTCGCTCGCCGCGGCCGCACCCGCCGACGCCGGCACGCTGAGCATCAACATCGCGTTCAAAGGCGCGAGCCAGCGCGCGGTCTGGCAGTCGACGCTCGACGCGTTCCACCGCGCGCATCCGGACATCGACGTGAAAGCGACGTTCGTCGACGAGGAAGCGTACAAGGTACAGCTTCCCGCATGGCTCACGACCGTCGCGCCCGACGTCGTGAACTGGCACGCGGGCGAACGGATGGCGTACTACGCGAAGCGCGGGCTGTTCGAGGATCTGAGCGGCGACTGGGCGAAGAACGGCTGGGACGCGATGTATGCGTCGACGCGCAGCGCATCGTCGTACAACGGCAAGCAATACGCGGCGCCGACCGTCTACTACTCGTGGGGCCTGTTCTACCGGAAGGATCTGTTCCGCAAGGTCGGCATCGCGAACGAGCCGAAAACCTGGGACCAGTTTCTCGATGCGTGCCGCAAGCTGAAGGCCGCAGGCATCACGCCGATCGCGGTCGGCGGCCGCGACGCGTGGACGCTCGCCGGCTGGTTCGACTATCTCGACCTGCGCCTGAACGGCAACGCGTTCCACCAGCAGCTGATGGCCGGCGACGTGCCGTACACCGACGCGCGCGTGAAGAAGGTCTACACGACGTGGAAATCGCTGATCGATGCCGGCTACTTCATCGACAACGCGCTGTCCTACGATCTCGACGGTGCGCAGCCGTTCCTGTTCCAGGGCAAGGCCGCGATGATGCTGATGGGCACGTTCATCGCGGCCGGCTTTCCGGCGAACGTGAAGCCGGAGATGGGCTACTACCGCTTTCCGATCATCGACGCGAACGTGCCGACCGCCGAAGACGGCCCGGTCGAATCGCTGCACATCCCGACGAAGGCGAAGAACAAGGCCGACGCGCATACGTTCCTCGCGTTCGTCGAAACGCCGGAGATCGGTGCGAAGCTCGCGGAAGGGCTCGGCTCGCTGTCGGCGAACAGCAAGTCGCCGGAGCCGGCCGATCCGATCTCGCGCATCGGCTTCCGGATTCTCGCCGACACGAAGGGCGGCGTCGCGCAGTTCTACGACCGCGACATGACGAAGGAAATGGCCGACGAAGGGATGAAGGGCATGCAGCAGTTCGTCGCGAATCCGGCGCAGCTCGATGCGGTGCTCGCGCAGCTCGAGCAGACGCGCAAGCGGATCTACAAGAAGTGACCGCGTGACCGTGCGGCGGCCGCGCGCCGCCGCGCCCGTTCAGGAGACGCACCATGTCGAGTCCGCTCACGTCCCATTCGCCCGCCGGCGCCGCCGGCGCCGCCGCGTCGCGCGATGCGGCGCATGCGCTGCCCGCGCGCCGCCCGTCGCCGGCGGCGCGGCGGCAGCGCCGTGCCGCCTGGCTGTTTCTCGCGCCGGCCTGCGCGATGGTTGCCGTCTATGTGATCTGGCCGATCCTGTCGACGTTGTGGCTGAGCCTCTGCAACTGGGACGGGATGACCGAGCGCACGTTCGTCGGCCTTGCGAACTACGTCGAGCTGCTGCACGCGCCGACCTTCTACACGGCGCTGCGCAACAATGTGATCTGGCTCGTGCTGTTCATGCTCGCGCCGCCGCTCGGCCTCGCGCTCGCGCTGTACCTGAATCAGGCGGTCGGCGGAATTCGGCTCGTGAAGTCGCTGTTCTTCGCGCCGTTCGTGCTGTCGGGCGTCGTCGTCGGGCTGATCTTCTCGTGGTTCTACGATCCGACCTTCGGCTTGCTCGCGCTGATCGCCGGCCACGGGATCCCGGTGCTCGGCGACGCGCGCTATGCGACGCTCGGCGTCGTGTTCGCCGCGCTGTGGCCGCAGACGGCGTACTGCATGATCCTCTACCTGACCGGCCTCACGTCGCTGAACCCCGAGCAGATCGAAGCGGCGCGGATGGAAGGCGCGCGCGGCTTCGCGCTGCTCTGGCACGTCGTGCTGCCGCAGCTGCGGCCGACGACGTTCATGGCGATCGTCGTCACCGTGATCGGCGCCCTGCGCAGCTTCGACCTGATCTCCGTGATGACGGGCGGCGGCCCGTTCGAAAGTTCGACCGTGCTCGCGTATTACATGTACGACCAGGCGATCAAGTACTACCGGCTCGGCTATTCCGCATCGATCGCGGTCGTGCTGTTCGCGATCATGCTCGTCTATATCGCCTTCCAGTTGCGCCGGATGCTGCGCAACGAGCAGTGACCTACCGGGAGCCATCATGTTTCCGACACCCGTCGCCCAATGGAAACCCGTCACGCGCCGGCTGTACAAGCTGTCGCTGCCCGTCGCGCTCGCGATCTGGCTGCTGCCGCTGATCGCGGTGTTCGTCACGTCGGTGCGCTCGACCGAAGAGCTCGTCGAAGGCCATTACTGGGGCTGGCCGCGCCATTTCTCGATGATCGAGAACTATCGCGACGCATTGACGACGTCGCCGATGCTGCACTACTTCTGGAACAGCGTGCAGATCACCGTGCCGTCCGTCCTCGGCTCGATCGCGCTCGCCGCGATGGCGGGCTTCGCGCTCGCGACCTACCGGTTTCGCGGCAATACCGCGCTGTTCGGCACGTTCGTCGCCGGCAACTTCGTGCCGGTGCAGGTGCTGATGATTCCGGTGCGCGACCTGTCGCTGCGGCTCGGCGTCTTCAATACGGTCGAGGCGCTGATCCTGTTTCACGTCGCGTTTCAGACCGGCTTCTGCACGCTGTTCCTGCGCAACTTCATCAAGCAGCTGCCGTTCGAGCTGATCGAGGCCGCGCGCATCGAAGGCGCCGGCGAGTGGACGGTGTTCTGGCGCATCGTGCTGCCGCTGATCCGGCCGGCGCTCGCGGCGCTCGCGATTCTCGTGTTCACGTTCGTCTGGAACGACTACTTCTGGGCGCTGTGCCTGACGCAAGGTGACGAGGCCGCGCCGATTACCGCGGGCGTCGCCGCGCTGAAGGGGCAGTGGACGACGTCGTGGAACCTCGTGTCGGCCGGCTCGATTCTGGCGGCGCTGCCGTCGGTCGCGATGTTCTTCGCGATGCAGAAGCATTTCGTCGCGGGGCTGACGTTCGGCGCGACGAAAGGCTGAACGAAACGCGCGCGGCGGCGCGCGCGAGCGAATCTCCCCCTCCGCATCGAGAGGTTGCCCGCTTCGGCGGGCTTTTTTTCGTGCGCAGCGGGCGCGCGTCCGTCGCGTCGCGTCGCATCGCCCGGTCCGTGCGCGTCCGCGGCGCCCCGACCCGCGCCGCGACGCCGCATCGGGCACTCGGAGCACCGCGTGCGGTGCCGTACAATGCGCACAAAAACGCAGCGAAAAGTATCGCGAGCGGGACCGCGGAATCACGAGTGACGCCGATTCGGCAGCGACCCGGCGACTCACGATGCGTCGTCTCACCCCCTCATCAGGAGAAGTCAATGGCACGGCAAGAGCCTACCGATCGGGAGCGGCTTCCCGCGTCTGCGACGTTGCGAAGCGATCTGACGTTTCCGATCGTGGGCATCGGCGCATCGGCAGGCGGCACGATGGCCTTGCAGACCTTCTTCGAGAACGCGCCGACCGGCATGGAAATGGCGTTCGTCGTCATCGTCCATCTGGCCCCGGAGCAGATCAGCCACATGGACAGCGTGCTGCAGCACACGACCGGCATGCCGGTCCGTCAGGTGACGAGCACCGTCCCGATCGAAAAGAACCATATCTACGTGATCGCGCCCGGCATGCAGCTCGAAATGGCGGACGGCTGCCTGCGTTGCAGCCCGCGCGAGATGTCGGGCGGCGTCGCGCTGACGATCGACCACTTTTTCCGGACGCTGGCCGACGCGCACGATTCGCGCGCGATCGGCATCGTGATGTCCGGGACGGGCTCCGACGGCGCGGCGGGGCTGCGCCGTATCAAGGAGGTCGGCGGCATCACGCTCGCGCAGACACCGGACGATGCCGAACACGCCGAGATGCCGAAGCAGGCGATTGCGATCGGCGGCGCGGACATCGTGCTGCCCGCCGCCGAAATGCCGCAACGGCTGCTCGATCTCTGGGCCAACGCGCGGCGCATCGAACAACAAGGGCTCGAACTCGCGCACGCCCACCAGAATCTTGACCGGCCGGGCGCCAACGACCCCGAGCGCGCGCTGTCGGACATCCTGATGCATTTGCGCGTGCGCACCGGGCACGACTTCCGGCTCTACAAGCGCGCGACCGTGCTGCGCCGGATCGAGCGGCGCATGCAGGTCAACGGGCAGCGCGACCTGCTCGCGTACCGCGATTTCCTGCGCGCGACGCCCGACGAGGCGAACGCGCTGCTCGCCGACATGCTGATCGGCGTCACGCAGTTCTTCCGCGATCGCGACGCGTTCGACTTCCTCGAGCGCGAGGTGATCGCGTCGATGTTCTCGCCGGATGCCGGCGAGGAACAGGTGCGCGTCTGGGTCGCCGGCTGCGCGACGGGCGAGGAAGCGTATTCGATCTCGCTGCTGCTCGCCCGCGCGCGCGAGACGGCCGTCTCGAGCCAGGCGATCCAGGTGTTCGCGACCGACATCGACGAAGCGGCGATCGTGCGCGCGCGCACGGGCTCCTATCCGCTGTCGATCGCAGCCGACGTGCCCGAACCGCTGCTGCAGCGGTATTTCACGCGCGACGGCGCGCATTTCGTGATTGCGAAATCGGTGCGCGAGCGCATTCTGTTCGCCGCGCACAGCCTGCTGCGCGATCCGCCGTTCTCGCATCTCGATCTGATCTCGTGCCGCAACGTCCTTATCTACCTCGAACGGGCGGTGCAGCGGCAGATCCTCGAGCTGTTTCACTTCGCGCTGCGCCCGAACGGCTATCTGTTCCTCGGCACCGCGGAATCGGCCGACGCGGCCGACGATCTGTTTACCGTCGTCGACAAGAAGCGCCGCATCTATCAGGCGCGCGTCGTCACGCATCGCGCGAAAACGCCGACCGGTTGCCCGCCGCTGCTGCATGTCGAATCGGGTTCGGCCGACGAGCGGCCCGTGCCGACACTTACGCTGCGCGCGCCGGCGAGCCCGGTTCAGCGCAATTTCTCGTATGCGGAACTCCATCAACGGGCACTGGAAATGTATTCGCCGCCGAGCGTGATCATCGACAAGGAATCGAACGTCGTGCATCTGTCGGACAACGCCGGCCGGTTCCTGCGCCACGTCGGCGGCGAGCTGTCGAGCAACATCATGACGCTCGTGCTGCCCGACCTGCGGCTCGACCTGCGCACCGCCATCTTCCGCGCGCTGCAGACGGGCACGAGCGTCGAGGCGCGCCGCGTCAAGTGGACGCACGACACGCAGGTGTCGTGGATCAACATGACGGTGCGGCCGTTTCACGACAAGGTCGCGAACGCGGACTTTCTGCTCGTCGTGTTCGACGAGGTAGCCGGGCGCATGACCGACGAGGACCAGGCCGAAGCAAACGGGCAGGATCCGGTGCTCGCGCAGCTCGAGCACGAACTGCAGCACAGCCGCGAGCAGCTCGCGACGATCATCGAGCAGTATGAAACCTCGGTCGAGGAACTGAAGGCCTCGAACGAGGAACTGCAGGCGATCAACGAGGAGCTGCGCTCGACCAGCGAGGAGCTCGAAAGCAGCAAGGAAGAACTGCAGTCGGTGAACGAGGAGCTGACGACCGCGAACGCCGAGATGCAGGCGCGGATCGAGGACACCGCCAAGGCCAACGACGATCTGCACAACATCATCGCGTCGAGCGAGATCGCGACCGTCTTCGTCGACAAGGAAATCCGCATCAAGCGCTTCACGCCGAACGCGACCGCGATCTTCAACCTGATCGACAGCGATCTCGGCCGCTCGCTGTTTCACATTACCCATTCGCTGCGCTATCCGACGCTCGCCGACGACGTGCGGCAGTCGTTCCAGTCGCTGCGGCTGATCGAGCGCGAGATCGAGAGCGAGGCCGGGCGATGGTATCTGATCCGGTTGCTGCCGTATCGCACCGCCGACGACCATATCGACGGCGCCGTCATCACGCTGATCGACGTCACGGATCGCCATCACGCGGAGGAAGCCGCGCGGGCCGGCGAGCAGCGGCTGCGCCTCGTCGCGCAGTCGACGAAGGACTACGCGATCATCATCCAGGACGGCAACGGCATCATCGCGAGCTGGAATGCGGGGGCCGAACGGATCTTCGGCTATACCGAAGACGAAATGATCGGCCAGGATGTCGAGCTGATCTACGAGCCGAACGACCGGCATGCGCGCGTGCCGGCGCACGAGCGCGAGGTCGCGGCGCGCGAAGGCCGCGCGGACGACGAACGCTGGCATCGCACGAAGGACGGGCGGCGCATCTTCTGCAGCGGTGTCGTGACGCCGATTGCCGATACGTCGTTCAACGGCTTCGCGAAAATCGTCCGCGACCTGACGCAGCGCAAGCTCAGCGAGGACGCGAACCGCGAAGCGCTCGCGCGCGAGCAGGCCGCCCGCGAGCAGGCGCTCAGTTCCAATCAGTTGAAGGACGAGTTCATCGCCGTGCTGTCGCACGAATTGCGGCATCCGCTGAATCTGATCGGCGTGCGTGCCGAAATGCTGCCGCGTCTGCCCGAAACGCGCGACATCCCCGCGGTGCGCGAAGCGGCCGAGCTGATTCGGCAGGCGGTACGCGCGCAGGCGCAGATCATCGACGATCTGCTCGATCTGTCCCGCATCCGCACCGGCAAGCTCGCGCTCGAGCTGTCGCGCGTCGATCTGACGGCGGTGCTGCGCACGATCGTCGATACGTGCGAGGCGGACGCGCACGCGCGCGGCCTCGTGCTGACCGCCGAGTTGCCGGACGACCCGGCGATTGCGCTCGCCGATCCGATTCGCTGCGAGCAGATTTTCTGGAACCTGATGTCGAATGCGCTGAAGTTCACGCATGCGGGCGGCCGGATCGTCGTGCGGCTCACGCATGAAGCGCGGATGCTGCGCGTCGACGTGATCGACGACGGACAGGGGATCGACCGCGACACGCTTCCGCACGTGTTCGACATGTTCCGCCAGGCGCCGCGCGACCGTACGCGCGGCGGGCTCGGCATCGGCCTCGCGCTCGTGCGGCAGCTCGTCGAAATGCACGACGGCCGGATTTCGGCGGCATCCGACGGCCCCGGGCGCGGCACCACGATGACGGTCTGGTTGCCGGCCGCGGCCGACACGCGCATCGCGGCCGCCGATCGCCGCGCGTCGGAGGGCCGCATCGCCGGCCTGCACGTGCTGCTCGTCGAGGACGATGCCGAGACCGCGCTGTCGCTGACTACCCTGCTGAAACTGGCGGGCGCGGAGGTGCGCACCGCGGCGAGCGGCGCAGCGGCGCTGGAGATGCTCGCGCAAGGGCCCGTCGATGCGATCGTGTCCGACATCGGGTTGCCCGACATGGACGGTTACGCGCTGCTGCGCCGGATCAAGGCCGACCCGCAATGGGCGCGGCTCAAGGCGATCGCGCTGACGGGCCGCAACCGTCAGACCGATGTCGGCGCCGCGACGGAAGCCGGATTCGCCACGCATCTGCCGAAACCGCTCGATTTCGGCTTGCTGCTCGCGGCGCTCGCCGAACCGCGCTGAGCTGTTGCAACGAGCCGCGCGCGCCGGCCCGCGGCCTGCGGCGGCGTCGCGCGGGCGCGCATCGTTTCATCCACGGGGCCCCCGCGCCCGACGTCCGCATCGGGCACCCACCTTGCGCCTCGATCTGCAAGGAGGGTGCCATGGACCATCGAGATGTCGTCGTCGTCGCGTCGTCGAGGGGCGGACTGCCGGTGCTCCGGGCACTCGTGACCGGCCTGCCCGAGGGCTTCCCCGTACCGATCTGCATCGTGCAGCACATCGGGCGCAACCGGTCGATTCTGCCGGAGCTGCTGACGCGCTGGGGCAGGCTGGACGCGACCCACGCGTTACACGGCGAGCGCCCGCATCCGGGCAGAATTTATGTGGCGCCGCCCGACCGGCACCTCGTGCTGCGCGGCGGCAAACTGCATCTGCTCGATACGGCCGCCGAAAACTACGCGCGTCCCGCCGCCGATCCGCTGTTCCGCTCCGCCGCGCGCGAATACGGGCCGGGCGCGATCGGCGTCGTACTGAGCGGCGATCTCGACGACGGTTCCGCCGGCCTCGCGGCGATTCGCGCCCACGGCGGCTACGGCATCGTCCAGCATCCGGACGAATGCGAGGCGCCGTCGATGCCGCGCGCGGCGCTCGCCGCCGCCGGTGCGGACGCCGTCGCGACGGCCGACGAACTGGCGCACACCATTCACGCGGCGGTCTATGGCGCACGCGGCGAGGAGGGTCGCACGATGACGGATTTGCGCACACTGGACGACGAAAGTCGAATCGCCGAGGGCCGCTTCCTCACGCCCCAATTGCTCGATGCGATCGGCGAGCGTTCGGCGCTCACGTGCCCGAGCTGCAGCGGCGCGCTATGGCGCATGCGCGACGATCGCCCGTTGCGCTATCGGTGCCATACCGGGCACGCGTTCTCGGCGCTTTCGCTCGACGATGCGGAAGCGCAGAAGGCCGAAGATGCGATCTGGGTCGCGATCCGCGCCGTCAACGAGCGGATGATCTTCGCGCGCGAGCGGCAGGAATGGGCGCGCCGCACGGGCAACGCAGAGGACGAGGCGATCGAGCAGGCGCGCATCGACGAAAACCGGCAGCTCGCGGACGTGCTGCGCCACGCGCTGCATGTGGCAACGCATGGCCGCGAGCCGGGGTGACCGTCGCGCGCGCCGCTATCGGTGCACGCCGCCGTCCCTGAGCCGTACGTCGACCGCGCCGATGTTCTTCTCGTGCGCGACCAGCATCTGCGTCAGCGCCTCATGCATATCGCGGTCCGCGAGCGTCGGCAGCAACGCTTGCAGCCTGCGCACCACCCAGCGCTGGCCGCGATTCAGAAACGCCATCCGCTCCGCGAGATCGTCGATCGCCATCGCCTTCTCGTAGAACGCGCCCGTTGCGCGCGTCGGCGTCGCGCCGAGCGTGCGGATCGCATCGACGAGCACGCTGCACCAGTGCGCTTCGTCCTGACGAATATGCGCGATCAGCCGGTGCAGCGCGTCGTCGTCCGCTACTTCCGCCGCCGTTTCCGACGCGACGCGCGCGCCCGCGCGCTCCGCTTCGAGCAGTTCGTCGAGCGCGGCCAGCAACGCGGTGCGCTGCGCGTCGGCGTCGTGGCCCGAGCGCGCGGCCGCACGCGATTCGAGGATCGCTGCCGCCTCGCGCACGATCCGGCGCAACACGTCGGCCGCCGGTTCGACCGCCCTGATCCGCCCGGCGCCCGTGCCCGCATACAGCGCCATCGCCTCGAAATCGCCCGTCATCGTGCGCAGCGGCGAATCGGTACTGAACAGATAGATCGGACGCCCTTCCTCGTCGCCGATCACGACGCGCGCGTCGCCGAACGGATCGCCGCGCTCGCCGCGCGTCACGCTCGACGGCAGCACGCGCACCTTCGCGCCGCGCGGCCAGTTGATATGGAAGATGTCGGTGAGCAGCGTGTCGCCGTCGTGCGCATCGACGATCCGCTGCTTGTGATACGCGTGCGCGAACGATTCGTGCGTCGCGAGAAACGCGGTGCCGATCGCCGCGCCCTGCGCGCCGAGCGCCATCGCGGCGGCCACGCCGGCACCGTCGACGATGCCGCCGGCCGCGAGCACCGGCACCTGCACCGCGCCGACCACGTCCGGCAGCAGCGCCGTTAGCGGCCGGTCGCCGCGCACATGGCCGCCGGCTTCGTGCCCCTGCACGATCAGCGCATCGGCGCCGGCCGCTTCGGCCGCCTGCGCGTCGTCCACGGAGCCGACCTGATGCACGACGCGAATGCCCGCGTCGCGCAGCCGGCGCACGATAGCCGGCATCACGTCCCAGAACAGCGCGACGACCGGCACGCGCAGTTCGATGCACGCGTCGAGTTGCGCCTCGAGCAGTTCGGGCGGCGTCGCCGCGGGAATCAGATTGACGCCGAACGGGCGATCGGTCGCCGCGCGCACCTGCTCTACCTCGCGGCGGATCAACTCGACCGGTTCGCGCACCATGCCGAGAAAACCGAATCCGCCGGCCGCACTCACCGCGCTCGCAAGCGCCGAGCGCGCCACGCCGCCCATCCCGGCCAGCACGATCGGCCACGTGCAGCCGAGCAGGTCGTAGACGGGGCGATGCAGGATCGGGACGGCGCGGGCGTCGGGCCCGTCGCCACGCACTGGATTCGACATGCACGTCCTCCTTGCTGAATCGGCGGCGCATCGCGCGCGGGCGACCGCGACCGCACTGCGCGGGCGAAGGCAGGCGACGGCGGCAGTCGCGGGGCGTTCGCCGAATGGATCAGATTGTGACATATCGATGCATACGCCCGCTGCGCCGGCGCAGTCCGCTTGATCAGCATCATCGATGCCGTTCGTTCCGGCCCGATCACGTCCATCGTTCGAACCGAAGCATCGAACGCACGCGCTGCGCGCCGCCACATCGACCCATGGTAGACCGCCATCGATGCGCGCGCCGAAGCGATCGTGCCGATCTCGAGCGGCTGCCGAGCGTTCGTGAAGGAATACGGCGATCTGCTGCGGTCGGACCCCGTGTATGCGCACAAGGCAGGGCGCGCGACCTCGCGGAAGCCATCGCGGCCGCGCCGCTCGACGCGTGTAAAACGACTCGGCGCGACCCGACCGGATTGTCAGCGCGAGCATCGACTGCCAGACTCCTCCGAACGACATGGGCCGCACGCGCGTGCGCCACTCGCTGGATCGCACGCGTCGCCGACCGACCGATCACCCGACCGACGATGCCGGAGGAGCCTGATGCAAACGAAGCCCGAACTCGAACTCGCCGACGCCGACCGCATCCTCGCCGCCGCACGCGCGGAGGCCGAACGCAACGGCTGGGCCGTGTCGATTGCGGTCGTCGACGACGGCGGCCATCTGCTCGCGTTCGCGCGGCTCGACGGCGCGTCGCCGGCGAGCGCGGCGATCGCGCAGGACAAGGCGCGCGCGGCCGCACTCGGCCGGCGCGACACGAAGGCGTATGAGGATATGATCAACGGTGGCCGCACCGCGTTTCTCAGCGCGCCGCTGTCGGGCTTGCTCGAAGGCGGCGTGCCGGTGACGGCCGGCGGCCGCGTCGCGGGCGCGATCGGCGTGTCGGGCGTGAAGTCCGTGCAGGACGCGCAGATCGCCCGTGCCGGCGCACAAAGCGTCGCGGACTGATCCGCGCGCGCATTTTTCCCCGGGAGGATTCACGATGATCGACCATGACGGACTGCAAGTCGCGCCAGCGCTGAGCCAGTTCATCGAAAACGAAGCGCTGCCGGGCACCGGCATCGACAAGGCCGCGTTCTGGCGCGGCTTCTCTGCACTGGTGCACGACCTTGCGCCGCGCAACCGCGAACTGCTCGCCGAGCGCGACCGTCTGCAAAGCGAACTCGACGCCTGGCATCGCGCGCACCCTGGCCCGGTGCGCGACCTCGCCGCGTATCGCGCGTTCCTCGAGCAGATCGGCTACCTGGTGCCGACGCCGGCCGACGTCGCGGCCACGACCGCGAACGTCGACAGCGAAATCGCGACGCAGGCGGGCCCGCAGCTCGTCGTGCCGCTGTCGAACGCGCGCTATGCGCTGAACGCGGCGAACGCGCGCTGGGGCAGCCTGTACGACGCGCTGTACGGCACCGACGCGCTGCCGGAAGACAACGGCGCCGAGCGCACCGCAACGTACAACCCGACGCGCGGCCAGCGCGTGATCGACTACGCGCGCAACGTGCTCGACAACGCGGCGCCGCTCGCCGGTGCGTCGCACCGCGACGCGCTGCGCTACCGCGTGCAGGACGGCCAGCTCGCCGTCGAGACCGGCAAGGGCATCGTGCACCTCGCGCAGCCCGCGCAATTCGTCGGCTACCAGGGCGCGGCCGATGCGCCCTCCGCGATCCTGCTGAAGCACAACGGGCTCCATCTCGAGATCCAGATCGACGGATCGACGCCGATCGGCCGCGCGGACGTCGCGAACGTGAAGGACGTCGTGCTCGAAGCGGCGGTCAGCACGATCATCGACTGCGAGGATTCGGTCGCGGCCGTCGACGCCGAGGACAAGGTGCAGCTGTACCGCAACTGGCTCGGGCTGATGCAGGGCACGCTGGTGGAGGAAGTGTCGAAGGGCGGCAAGACGTTCACGCGCCGCCTGAACGCCGACCGCGAATACACGACGCCCGACGGCGGCACGCTGACGCTGCACGGTCGCTCGCTGCTGTTCGTGCGCAACGTCGGGCATCTGATGACGATCGGCGCGGTGCTCGATCGCGACGGCAACGAGATTCCGGAAGGCATCCTCGACGGCGTCGTCACGACGCTCTGCGCGCTGCACGACCTGAAGTCGAAGCGCAATTCGCGCACCGGCTCGATCTACATCGTGAAGCCGAAGATGCACGGCCCGGCCGAAGTCGCGTTCGCCGATACGCTGTTCGCGCGCATCGAGGATCTGTACGGGCTGCCGCGCAATACGCTGAAGATGGGCATCATGGACGAGGAGCGCCGCACCAGCGTGAACCTCGCCGCCTGCATCGCGGCCGCGGCCGCGCGCGTCGCATTCATCAACACGGGCTTCCTCGACCGCACCGGCGACGAGATGCACAGCGCGATGGAAGCGGGGCCGATGATCCGCAAGGGCGACATGAAGTCGTCCGCGTGGATCGCCGCGTACGAGCGCAACAACGTGCTCGCGGGGCTGTCGGCCGGGCTGCGCGGGCGCGCGCAGATCGGCAAGGGGATGTGGGCGATGCCCGACCTGATGCATGCGATGCTCGAGCAGAAGATCGCGCATCCGCGCGCGGGCGCGAACACCGCGTGGGTGCCCTCGCCGACCGCCGCGACGCTGCATGCGCTGCACTACCATCTCGTCGATGTGCAGGCCGTCCAGCAGGAACTCGAAAAGACGCCGTACGCGAGCGAGCGCGACGCGCTGCTCGAAGGCCTGCTGACCGTGCCGGTCGTCGAGCGTGCCGCGTGGAGCGACGAAGAGATCCTGCGCGAAGTCGAAAACAACGCGCAGGGCATTCTCGGCTACGTCGTGCGGTGGGTCGAACAGGGCGTCGGCTGCTCGAAGGTGCCGGACATCCACGACGTCGGCCTGATGGAAGACCGCGCGACGCTGCGCATCTCGAGCCAGCACATCGCGAACTGGCTGCGTCACGGCGTGATCACCGAGGCGTTCGTGCTCGACGTGTTCAAGCGGATGGCGCGCGTCGTCGACCAGCAGAACGCGGGCGACCCGAACTATCGTCCGATGGCGCCCGACTACGACCGCTCGGTCGCGTTCCAGGCTGCCTGCGCGCTCGCGCTGCAGGGCACGTCGCAGCCGAGCGGCTATACGGAGCCGCTGCTGCACCGGTTCCGGCTCGCGTTCAAGGCGCAGCAGGCACAGGCCTAAGCGGCGGCGGGCGCACGCCCGCGTTGCGCATGCTTCGACGGGCGGCCACGGCCGCCCGTTTTTCGTTTGCGCGAGCGCCGGCCTTCGTGTGCGGTTGCATCGTCGCGCACCGCCGCGCATGCTCGCCAAACGCAAGCCGCCGAATCGCCGCGACTTGACGCGGATCAACGGTTCGCGACCTTTTTCGCACGCTCCGACGCGCGCGTTATACTCAGTTCAATGCGTCCCGCGACCGCCGCGCGGCCGAATCGGCGGCCAGGCTGTCACCGGATGCACGATCCGCCGGCCGGCTGTGCCGGCGCCTGCCGATCGTCGGCGCCCATCGTCTCCACGACCGGGAGGGGTGATGCCGGAACGCGCCGCACCCGCTTCGCGCGTCCGCCTGCTGTCGAGCCGCGTGCGATAGCGTGCCGGCTCGTCGTCAGCCTCCCTTGCGACCAACCGCATCGGCGCGCCGCCGATGCCCGACGATCCACGAATCATGGCAGAAACCGACTACGCAATGCCCCGCGAATCCGGCCTGACGAGCCGCGTCGCGACGCACCTGCGCCGGCTGCTGCTGCCGCACCTGATTTTCTATTCCGGCCTGCTGATCGCGCTGCTGCTAATGCTGCTGTGCGCCATCGTGCTCTACGAAGGCCGCATCGATGCGCGCGAGCGCGCACGCACGACGCTGCAGAATCTCGTGCTGATGGCATCGTGGGACATCGAGCGCAACATCGAGATCTATTCGCTGTCGCTGCAGGCCGTCGTCGAAGGCGAGAACGATCCGGCAATCGTCGCGCTGCCGATGCCGTTGCGCCGGCAGGTGCTGTTCGACCGCGCGACGACCGCGCGCTATCTTGGCGGCATCTACGTGCTCGACAGCCGCGGCAACATCGCGGTCGACGGCAAGAGCGACGTGCCGCGCAACGCGAATTTCGCGGACGCGCCGTACTTCAGCGTGCATCGCGACCGGCCCGACGTCGGGCTCTACGTCAGCGATCCGTACCGTTCGCGGCTGCGCGGCGGCTCGCCGAGCATCGCGCTCAGCCGCCGCATCACGCGCGCGGACGGCTCGTTCGGCGGCATCGCCGTGATGTCGATCCGGCTCGAATATTTCCGCGACCTGTTCTCGCGCCTGGCGCTCGGCGATCGCGGCGCGATGTCGCTGATCGGTACGAACGGCGTGATGGTGATGCGCGAGCCGTACGACCCGAAGATCGTCGGCCGCAACATCAGTCAGGCGAGCACGTTCCGCCAGTTCATGCGCGCGCGCGAAGGCAGCTTTTTCGATCGGGCGTCGATCGACGGCGTGCGCCGGCTGTATGCGTTCCGGCACCTCGACAACCTGCCGCTGATCATGATGGTGGCCGAATCCGAGTCCGAGATCTACGCGGCCTGGTACGACCGCGCGATCCCGATCGGTTCGGCGATGGCGCTGCTCGCGCTCGGTTTCGTCGGCCTGTCGCTGCTGCTCGACGTGCAGTTGCGCAAGCGCCATCGCGCGGAGACCGAGCTGCAGGCGCTCGCCCGCACCGACGGCCTGACCGGCCTCGACAACCGCCGGATGCTCGACGTGACGCTCGCGCGCGAATGGCGGCGCGCCGCGCGCTCGCAGCACGCGCTGTCGCTGCTGTTCGTCGACGTCGATCACTTCAAGCGCTACAACGACTCGCAAGGCCATCAGGCCGGCGACGACGCGCTCGCGGCGGTCGGCCGCTGCATCGCCGGCTGCCTGCGCCGCCCGGCCGACTATGCCGCCCGCTACGGCGGCGAGGAATTCGTCGTGATCCTGCCCGATATCGGCAGCGACGGCGCGGTGGCCATCGCGGAGACGATCCGCACGAGCATTCTCGAACTCGCGATCCGGCACGACGGCAGCGCGTTCGGCTGCCTGACCGCGAGCATCGGCGTCGCGACCTGCCGGCCGGACCGCGACGACAACATGCACGCCGCGCTCAAGCTCGCCGACGACGCGCTGTACCGCGCGAAGGAAACCGGCCGCAACCGCGTCGTCGTGCTCACGGCCGCGCACGCGGGCCGCCATTACGCGCCGCGCACGGCCTGAGCGCACGCGCGCCGCACCCGCGCGCGCAAAATCGTCGACAATACCGGCTCGCTCCGCCGGCCGCGCGCCGGCGGCAAGCGTGCCGGCCGTCGCCGGCGCGCGTCCGTCCGCGTCACCATGAAGCTCAAGGCCAAGATTTTCCTGCTGGCGATCGTGCCGTTCCTGCTCGCGATCGCCGGAATCGGTTTCGGCGTGCGCCAGCAGGCGACGTCGCTCGCGCGCACGCAGCACGCGACGATCCAGGCCGCGTATCTGTCGAGCAAGGAAGTCGAGCTGAAGCACTACGTCGAGCTCGCGACCAGCGCGATCATGCCGCTGTACGACGCGGCCGGCCGCAACGGGCGCGACGACGCGATGCTGCGCACGCAGGCGCTCGCGATGCTGCAGAAGATGGATTTCGGCCCCGACGGCTATTTCTTCGTGTACGACCTGCACGGCAACGCGCTGATGCATCCGCGCGAACCCGAGCGCGTCGGCCATAACTTCTGGACAATGCGCGACCCGCAGGGCGCGCTGACGATCCAGCAGCTGATCGGCGCCGCCTCGCGCGGCGGCGGCTTCGTGCGCTACGTCTGGCAGCGGCCGTCGACCGGCAAGCCGGCGCCGAAGCTCGGCTACGTGGTCGCGCTCGAACGCTGGGGCTGGATGGTCGGCACCGGCATCTATCTCGACGACGTCGACACCGCACTGCAACGGATCGACGCCCGCGCTTCCGCGAACATCGAGCGCACGATGAGCTGGCTGACCGCGATCGCGCTCACCGGCGCCGCGGCGATCGCCGTATGCGCGCTGGTGCTGAACGTCAGCGAGTCGCGCAGCGCCGATGCGAAGCTCAAGCAGCTCGCGCAGCGCGTCGTCGAATCGCAGGAGCAGGAGCGCGCGCGGCTGTCGCGCGAGCTGCACGACGGGATCAGCCAGATGATGGTGTCCGCGAAGCTGATGCTCGAATCGGCGCTCGCGCGCTTCGAGCGCGGCACGGTGCGCGTGCCGGAAGCCGAGCGCGCGCTCGCGTCCGGCGTCGTGCGGCTCGGCGACACGCTGCGCGAGGTGCGCCGCATCTCGCACGCGCTGCGTCCGGCGATGCTCGACGATCTCGGCCTCGCGGCGGCGCTCGATCAGCTGATCCGCGAATTCGGCGCGCAAAGCGGCATCGACATCGGCTACACGCAGGTTGCGCACAGCGGCGCGCGGCCGCTGCCCGCAGCCGTGAATACCGCGCTGTTCCGGATCGCGCAGGAAGCGCTCAGCAACATCGTGCATCATGCGCACGCGTCGCGCGCGGCCGTCACGCTCGACGTCGGCGCGCAGTCGGTCACGCTGACGATCGCCGACAACGGCTGCGGCTTCGACGCCGTGCGCTCGCA
The DNA here is from genome assembly GCF_052683555.1 of Burkholderia sp. BC1. Classification (NCBI taxonomy): domain Bacteria; kingdom Pseudomonadati; phylum Pseudomonadota; class Betaproteobacteria; order Burkholderiales; family Burkholderiaceae; genus Burkholderia; species Burkholderia sp. BC1. The sequence continues at coordinate 34,056 of NZ_JBQYLP010000038.1, read as the reverse complement.
GGCCGACGAGCGCCGCGGCATCGGACTGCGCAACATGCGCGAGCGCCTCGACGCGCTCGGCGGCACGCTGACGATCACGTCGCAGGTCGGCCACACCGTCGTGGCCGCGCGCGTGCCGCTACGCGACGCGTGACGCCTTACATCAGGAGACCCTTCGCCTATGAGCGCCCCCGACACCGCCCGACCCGCCGCCCGGCTGCTGCTCGTCGACGATCATCCGCTCGTGCGCGACGGGCTGCGCATGCGGCTCGAAGCGGCCGATCTGTCCGTGGTCGGCGAAGCCGGCAACGCGGACGAGGCGCTTGCGCTCGCGGCCGAACTCGAGCCCGATCTCGCGCTGATGGACGTCGGCATGAACGGGATGAACGGCATCGCGCTGGCCGGCGTGTTCCACGAGCGGTTTCCGGCGATCCGCGTGCTGATGCTGTCGATGCACGACAACGTCGAATACGTGACGCAAGCCGTGCGGGCGGGCGCGAGCGGCTATCTGCTGAAGGATTCGCCGGCCAGCGAGATCGTCCGCGCGATCGGCGCGGTGCTCGCGGGGCAAACTTTCTTCAGCGAGGGGCTCGCCGCGCGGATGATCCAGGCGAGTGCGGCCGCGTCGCCGCTCGACCGGCTGACGCCGCGCGAACGCGACATCCTCGATGCGCTCGCCGAAGGGCTGTCGAGCAAGCAGATCGCGCAGCAGACGGGGCTGTCGGTGCGCACCGTGGAAACGCATCGGCTCAATCTGAAACGCAAGCTCGACATCGAAGGGCAGGCCGAACTGATCAAGTTCGCGGTCGAGCATCGGCGGCGCTAGCGGCCGGCCGACGCGCGGCGTGGCGCGCCGCCGCGCCTGCGTCGCCGAAGCGGCGCGCAATAAAAAAAGGACGCCCGAGGGCGTCCTTGCTGCGAACCGCGGCTGCGCCGCTCAGTTCGTGCGGGAATTGTGCTTCTGCAGATACGCGATCAGGCCGTCGATGCCGCCCGACGCGAGCTGGCTCTTGAACTGCCCTTGATAGACCTGGATCAGCCACGCACCGGACATGTCGATGTCGTAGATCTTCCAGTCGTTGCCGACCTTGCCGAGCCGGTAGCCGACCGACTGGCTGTCGCCCGGCGTCGTGACCGTCGACTGCACGAGCGCGTCGGCGCCCGACGTGCCGCCCGCCTTGAACGAGAACTTCGCGTCCTGGTTGCCGAGCTGCGCGAGCGACGCGGCGTACGTGCGCGTCATCAGCAGCCGGAACTGCTTGTAGAGCTCCTGCTGCTGTTGCGGCGTCGCCTGCTTCCACGCGTCGCCGACCGCGATGCGCGTCGTGCGCTCGAAGTTCGTCGCCGGCAGGAAGCGCTGCTCGACGACCTGCGTGATCTTTGCCATGTCGCCGCCGCGCGCGGCCGGATCGGCCTTCATCGCGTTGACGGTGCCTTCGACCGCATGGCGGACGATGTCGACCGGCGCGCTCTGCGCGAAAGCGGAAACCGACACGGCGGCCGCGGCGAGGAAAGCAAACAGATGACGTTTCATACGGATATCGCACTCGATGAGAAAAACGGCCGGCTCGTTTGCACCGGCTGATGGCGCAAAGTATAGCGGGCCTGACGCGCACCTGCCGTGCGGCGACCGAACTGTTACCTTTGCGCCCCTTTTGTCACAAAGCCCGGCAGCGTGCGGCGCCGCGCGATTATGTAAGCGTCCCTTTATAAACGCGGGTTCGCCCATGCCGATTCGTGCCTGCGCGAGCAAATATCCTTCCCGCCCCAAAACACGGCAACGTCACGACCCAGGCGCCGTCGCGCCGGTATACTCATTGCTTTGCCCTTGCCAGCCCCTCCCCACCGCCACATGGTGACATCTCTCATCGTCCGACTCGTCGCGTGGTCGGTACGACGCCCGGTCTGGGTCGTCGTACTGTCGCTGCTGATTGCCGCGTTCAGCGGCGTCTATGTTGCGCGTCACTTCAAGATCAATACCGACATCAGCAAGCTGGTCGATGCGGAGCCGCAATGGGCGGCGCTCAGTCAAGCGGTCGATCGCGCGTTCCCGCAGCGCAACGGCACGATCCTCGCGGTCGTCGAGGCGCCCGCGCCCGAGTTCGCCACCGCGGCCGCGCATGCGCTGACCGAATCGCTGCAGAAGCAGGCTGCGGCCGGCCGGATCGGCCCCGTCGCCGAGCCGGGCGGCGGTCCGTTCTTCGAGCACAACGGGCTGCTGTTCCTGTCGCCGCAGCAGGTCGCCGACACGACGTCGCAGCTCGCGAGCGCGCGCCCGCTCGTCAACGAACTCGCGAAGAATCCGAGCCTCACGGGGCTCGCGACGACGCTGTCGACGACGCTCGGCCAGCCGCTGCTGACCGGGCAGGTGAAGCTGCCGTCGATGGCGAAGCTGCTCTCGCGCAGCGCCGCGACCGTCGACGACGTGCTCGCCGGCAAGCCCGCCGCGTTCTCGTGGCGCGCACTCGTCGACAACGATGCCGCGCGGCAGCCGGCGCGTGCGTTCGTGACCGTGCAGCCGGTGGTCAACTACGGCGCGCTGAAGGCCGGCGCGCAGACGAGCGACGTGATCCGCGAAACCGCGCGCGCGCTCGATCTCGAGAAGCGCTACGGCGCGGTCGTGCGGCTGACCGGCGAACAGCCGCTCGCCGACGACGAATTCTCGTCGGTCGAAGACGGCGCGGCGCTGAACGGCGTCGTCACGCTGCTCGTCGTGTTCGTCATCCTCTGGCTTGCGCTGCGCTCGAAGCGCATGATCGCGTCGGTGCTCGTCACGCTGTTCGTCGGGCTCGTCGTCACCGCGGCGCTCGGCCTCGCGATGGTCGGCTCGCTGAACATGATTTCGGTCGCGTTCATGGTGCTGTTCGTCGGCCTCGGCGTCGACTTCTCGATCCAGTACGGCGTGAAGTACCGCGAAGAACGCTTTCGCGACGCGCGCATCGATCACGCGCTGATCGGTGCCGCGCACTCGATGGGGATGCCGCTCGCGCTCGCCACCACCGCCGTCGCCGCGAGCTTCTTCTCGTTCATTCCGACCGCGTATCGCGGCGTGTCGGAGCTCGGGCTGATCGCCGGCGTCGGGATGTTCGTCGCGCTGCTGACGACGCTGACGCTGCTGCCCGCGCTGCTGCGCCTGTTCGCGCCGCCGGGCGAATCGAAGACGCCGGGCTTTCCGTGGCTCGCGCCCGTCGACGACTACCTCGATCGCCACCGCAAGCCGATCCTGATCGGCACGCTCGCGGTCGTGATCGGCGCGCTGCCGCTGCTCGCGTTCCTGCATTTCGATTTCAACCCGCTGCATCTGAAAGACCCGCACAGCGAATCGATGTCGACGCTGCTCGCGCTGAAGGATTCGCCCGAAGCGGCCGTCAACGACGTGACGCTGCTCGCACCGTCGCTCGCCGATGCCGACGCGGCCGCGAAACGCCTCGACGCGCTGCCCGAAGTCGGCCGCACGACGACGCTGTCGACGTTCATCCCCGCCGACCAACCGGAAAAACGCGCGGCGATCGCGACGGCCGCGAGCACGCTGCTGCCCGCGCTCACGCAGCCGCCCGCGCCGCCGGCCACCGACGCGCAGCGCGTCGCCGCGCTCAAGCGCGCGTCGGATCTGCTCGGCTACGCGGCCGAAGATCATCCGGGGCCGGGCGCCGCGGCCGCGCAGCACCTGTCGCAGTCGCTCGCGAAACTCGCGGCCGCCGACAGCGCGACGCGCGACCGCGCGGAGCGCGCGTTCGCGGACACGCTGCGCATCGCGCTGAACCAGCTCGCGGCGCTGCTGCAGCCGCAGGAGATCACGCGCGACACGCTGCCGCCGCCGCTCGTGCGCGACTGGGTCGCGCCCGACGGCAAGGCGCTCGTGCAGATTTCGCCGAAGGTGCCGAAGGGCGTCGACCCGAACGACGACACGATGCTGCGCCACTTCGCGACCGCCGTGAAGGCGGCCGAACCGGGCGCGATCGGCGGGCCGATCTCGATCCTGCATTCGGCGAACACGATCATCAGCGCGTTCCTGCATGCGGCGCTGTGGTCGATCATCTCGATCACGATCCTGCTGTGGATCACGCTGCGCCGCTTCGGCGACGTGCTGCGCACGCTGGTGCCGCTGCTCGTGTCGGGGATCGTCACGCTCGAGATGTGCGTGGTGCTCGGCATGTCGCTGAACTTCGCGAACATCATCGCGCTGCCGCTGATGCTCGGCGTCGGCGTCGCGTTCAAGGTGTATTTCGTGATGGCGTGGCGCGCGGGGCAAACCGGCCTGCTGCATTCGAGCCTGACCCACGCGGTGCTGTTCAGCGCCGCGACGACCGCGACCGCGTTCGGCAGCCTGTGGCTGTCGCATCATCCGGGTACGTCGAGCATGGGCAAGCTGCTCGCGCTGGCGCTGACCTGTACGCTGATCGGCGCCGTCGTGTTTCAGCCCGTCCTGATGGGCAAACCGCGCGTGAAGCGCGCGAAGAACCAATCGCAAGGAATCAATGAATAACATGCGAATCATCGCGGTGACCGTCGCCGCAAGCGCGATGCTGTCCGGCTGCGCGACGGGACCCAACCGCAACCCCAACGACCCGCTCGAGCCGATGAACCGCGCGATGTACAAGTTCAACGACACGGTCGACGAGCACATCGCGGTGCCGATCGCGAAGGGCTACCAGAAGATCACGCCGACGCCGCTGCGTACCGCGATCAGCAACTTCTTCTCGAACCTCGGCGATCTCGGCAACATGGCAAACAACCTGCTGCAGTTGCGGATCACCGATGCGACGCAGGATCTGATGCGCGTCGCGATGAACTCGGTGTTCGGCATGGCCGGGCTGATCGACATCGCGACGCCCGCGGGGCTGCCGAAGCATCATCAGGACTTCGGGCTGACGCTCGCGCGCTGGGGCGTGCCGTCGGGCCCGTACCTCGTGCTGCCGGTGTTCGGGCCGAGCACGTTCCGCGACGGCGTCGGCCGCGCCGTCGACGTGCGCTTCAACCTGCTCAACTACATCGAGCCGGCTGCGCGCAATCCGATGTACGTGATGCAGTTCATCAGCGCGCGTTCCGATCTGCTCGGCGCGACCGATCTGCTGAAGCAGGCCGCGCTCGATCCGTATTCGTTCGTGCGCGACGCGTATCTGCAGCAGCGCAAGTCGCTGACGTACCGCGGCCAGTCGTCGGCCGGGGTGCCGAGCTACAACGAGCCGGGCGAAGCGGGCGCCGTGCCGGGCGCGGTGCCGGCAGCGACGCCGGCCGCGCCGGGGCTGCCGAATTACGAGGATCCGGGCGAGTCGGGCGGCGCGGGCGGCGGCGCGCCGAACAACGCGCCGGCCGCGCCGGGATTGCCGCAGTACGACGATCCGGGCGCGGACACCGCGACGCCGGCCAGCGCACCCGCTGCCGCCTCGGCCACCGCACCGGCCGGCTCGACGACGGCACCGGCCGCGAGCGGCGCGCCGATCGCGCCGGCGATGCCGACTGTGCCCGCGAGCAGTCCGGCCGCGCAGTAAGGTCCGCGGGCTGGACGCTCGCTACGCTCTCAAAGCCCGCTGTCAGGCATTGCCGGCAATCTGCCTTGCGGCAATCCCGGCGGCGGGCCGCTATCCGGCAGGTTGAACATCGCCATCGTGCCCGGACAGCGGAACGTCGCGAGCACATCGCTCGTCAACGGATTCGCGGCACTTCCCGCGCTCGCGATATCGAGCGCCGCTTCGCGACCGTCGAAGCTGAACACCACGCGCGTGCGGCCCAACGTGGCCGTCTCGATCACGTGCCCCTTCCGAAGCAAACGCATGAGCGCCCACGGTCCGTCCGCTGCGATCGTCGACGTGTTCGGCCCGATGCTCGGGCTCGCGACGAGCCACGCGTGTGCGCCACCGCGCGGTCCCGGCCAGGTCACCGTAAAAGGCTCGACCGGGCCATGTCGATAACGCGTCGTCTGTCCGTCGATATCGAGCGACAGGCTCATGATCGTCGGATCGAGTTCAGGGATGCGGATGTCGACCTTCCAGCTCGGTCGCGTGCGATCAACCTCGTTGAAGAAAATGTCGCGAATTGCCTTGGCATGCTCGAATGGCGCGAGGTCGGGCCCTTGAACGGGTTCGGTCGCGCCCGGCAGCGTCCGGTAGCGCCACGGTTTCGCCGCGGTATCGACGAACGGAGCAAGCGTTCTCGTGAAGAAGTCGTCGATCACGCCCCCGTGCGCAAACATCCGCGCGAAATCGTCGATACCGACGTCGCGGCTGCTATCGGGCGAGAACGGGTAGTTGCCTTCGATCGTCGTTCGACAAACGTCCCCGATTGCCGCCTGCACCTGGCGCGACAGCAACCGGCCGATACCCTGATTGATTCCGCGCGAGCCCTCGACGGCGAGTTGATGCAGCACTGCCCGCAACGGCGCGGGCATCGTATCGGCCATCATCTTCAGCTTCGCGGCGTGCTCGCTTGCCGGCGGCATGCTGTTGTTCAGCAGCGCGTTGTCGGCGATCGCGAGCGCTGCGTAGTAGTCGTTCAACAGATCGGCGATTCCGTCCAGGCCCGTTCTTCCCGCCGACGTTTCGACCGGTTGCGTATCCGAACGTGTATCGGCATGGCCCGTCACGACTTCGCGCAATGCCGCGAAATGGCGATCGACCCATTCGCGTTCAAGCGGTTCCGATGCACGAGGCACCACCAATATCGTCTCGGCTTTCTGGTGGATCGCGTCGGTCGCTTTTGCGAGCAAGGCGCTGTCCGACTTCGCCATGGGCTGTGTCAGCGTCGTTTCGATTACCGCCGCCCGGGTCAGACGCGTCAGCGGTGAATCGGGCGCGGCGAGTGTTCGCAGTATCTTGAGGTTGAAGGCGAGACTCGTTCCGCTCACGATACGGATGTCGCCGAGAAACGCATCCCATTGTTGCGCGTACTCGAGCAGGTACCGGCGCGTAACCGCTGCCAGCAGCGCGTCGTCGTCCTGGTTCGGGGCGTTCAACGTGCCAGCGGAATCCCTGCGAGGATCGCCCGATGCTCGACGTCCCATTACCCAGGCGTCGTCGTCGCTGGCCGCGCGAAGGAATTCCGGCAAGCGTTTGCTGAACACCGCCTGATAGCCTTCTCGCGTAAAGATTCCCGGCACGCCGCCGGACAAGGGCGCTCCGCTGACGCGCGTAAACACCATGCCGGCCTGCGTTCCAACCATCCGCAGCAGCGAAAAATCGTCAGGCGCGTCCTTCCACATCGTCGCTTTGGCGCGCCGGTAAAGACGTTCAATCAAGTCGCTGCTGTCGAGAAAGACACGTGCCTGCCGGATCACGGCATCGTTACGCGACAGTGGCGAGCGCACGACATGTCCTTCCGAAAACAGCCGTTCGACGTGGCCGATCATTGCGGCACGCCCACCGAACGCCGCCGCGCTGTCGTGCCTCGACCAATCGTCGAGCACCCACATCCTGACGTCGTTCGCGTTGAACCGCTCTCGGTCGTGGAGCATCAGGTACACGCGCAACGCGTCGTAAGCGGCTTGGGCATCGCCGATCGCCACGGCACCGCCGATCGCGTGCTCCATGCGGCGGACGATGTGCGGCAACACGGCCTGCTCCGACAGGGCCTCGTACACATGGCGGCTGTCGGACGCGATCGTCTCGAGGCGGGCCGTCGCAAAACGAAACGTGCCGTCCGCATCGGTGGCGAGCTGCGTCGCGTCATGCAGCAATTCCTTCGCATGGTTCAACACCATCGGCACACGCTCGGGATTGGCAGAAAGGTCACTTGGTGCGAGTAATGCGGCGAGTGACCGTGCCTTTTGCCCGAGCGTCGCAAGCGATGCCCGTTCCGTGACGAAGCCATTCCAAAGATTGACGCATATTGCGGCGGCAATCAGCCACACGAGCGAGTGTCCCAGCCACCGCTGCAGTCGCACCCGATGCTCGCGATTCCAGTTCGGGCTCGCGAGATGCCCTTCACGAAACACGACGGCGAGCCACAAATCGCGCAGGAAGTAACCGGTTTCGCCACGCGCCGGCCGCGGGGCCCTCCGTGTTGTGCGGGATGCGTCGATCATGCGCCGCAATAGCGTTCGACGTTCCGCAGCGATCGCGTGATCACCCTGGATTGCGCTCGTCAGATAAACGCCTCGGAACATCGCATGCGGTTGCGTCGGCCCGCCGTTGTCGTCCCTGGCGAACACGTGTTCAATCAGGTCCGCCAACGGGTTCACCAGTGCCGCAACCGATTCGGGCAACACCGCAAGACGGCGCCGCCGGTCCATATCGGTTTCGTTGCGAAGCAGACCCGTGACGCCATCGGCCAGACGCGTGGCAAGCAGATTCAGTTCTGTCCTGATCGCATCGTTCATCCGCGCCTGCTGGTCGGACCCGAGCGTCACACCCAAAATCTGCGCACGCTCCGCTTGCCCGAGCGACGCGAAATAGTCGGTGAACCCCGGGAGCCGATCCATTTTCGTGACGACCAGCCAGACGGGAAACCCGGTGCCGAATTCGGCTTGCATCTCCTCGAGGCGAGCCCGCAACGCGCGGCTCTCGGTCGTATCTGCGGCGGGATCCGCATGTGCCAGCGCAGCGACGTCAATCGTGAACAGCACGCCATTCAGCGGCAGGCGAGGCCGGATACGGCGAAGCAGCCGAAGAAACCCGTGCCACTCCGCGGCATCGGACTGCCTGCGAACGGCGGCCATGTCGGGTGGCTGATTTTTCCGCTTGCCGCCGTTCGGCCCATCCGACGACGCCACCGGCAGCGAGTAGCGCGACGTGCCGTGTTGCACGTAGTGGCCCGCCGTATCGATCAGCACCGCCTCATTGGTCAGCCGCCATCCCGGCAAGGCCCGCGCGTCATCGGGTGCAAGCGAATGCTGAAGTCGAGCCTCGAGCGGAAACGCCAAGCCGGAGTTAAGCAGCATCGAGGTCTTGCCCGAGCCCTTCGGACCCAGCACGACGTACCAAGGCACATCGTAGAGATGTGCTGCGCCTCGAAACAGTCGCGCCAGCCTCCCGTGGACCGCTCGCCCGGCTTTCAACTGCGCGATCGTTGCGCGGGCCATGTCTTCGATTTCTGCCAAGCGCGATGCGGCCAGCGGCCGTGGGCCACGCTTGCCGAGTCGAAGCCGTCGTCTGAGCCGACCGGGGTGCCGGCGCATTTGCCTCCACCATCGGACCAACATGACGCCGGCATAAACCAACACAACACCGATCATTGCGAGAATGCGGGCCGTTACCGAAGCAAACAGCGGTTTGCCAGACAGCGTCACGAGCGGAAACGCATGCCAGATCGCGAGACAGAGCAGCACGACGATCACGATGCTCGTCGTCCAGTCGATCAGCCACAAGGCCCATGCGGCGAGTACCAACGCGATCAACGTCAGTCGAATGCCGATCGATCCGAGCGGGCTCAGTCCGCCGAAAGTCAGCAGCGGCCCTGCAAACCAGATCACGACGACGGCAGCGATCACCATCACGACCGCCCACAGATGACGCGAACTTGGAAACGAGAGAATCTTCTTCATGTGGACGGTGGATCGTATCCGGCTTGCACTAGGGCGCCGGATCGCCCTGCGGCGGGTCGATCGCGCTGTATGGCGCGGTGCGCGCGATGTTGGAAAGTTGGCGCTGCACGTCGTCGGCTTGCGCGCCCGACTCGATGCGGCAATAGACATACAGCGCGCAGAGCGCCGCTGACAGCAAGGCCGCCGACAGCCACACCGGTATTTCGAAACAGGCGCTCGGTCGCGGCGATTCGACCGTCGTGGCGTGGGGCGACAGCGCGTTCGGGACGGTGGGCAGATGCGCCGCAATCGCGTTGTAGATTCGTTCTCGTACGCGGTCGTGCGCGCTGAACGTCCGGCCATGCGGATACCGGCCTTCAAACCCCAGGCTGAAAATCCGGTAGATCAGTTCGAGCAACGGCCAATGGTCGCCGGCGTCATCGAGCAGGCGCAGCGTAAGCGCGTAGACCTTCAAGCCGCCCTGGTTATCCTCGCCGATCCGTTGGGTCAGCGCGTCTGACGCCCATGCAGCGCTTCCCGACGCGTCGCCGCGCGCCGCAAGTTCGCGCATTGCAGCTTCGTCCAGTGCAGTGCATAGGCAATATCGCGCGCCGATCCTGTGATCCACGCGGATGTTGGCCCGTACGCACAGGCGCTCGAATACGCGGACTTCTTCCAGCAGCAGGTCGCGCAGGCGAGCGTCATGGCCGGTGTCGATCAATGCGGACATGTCGACCAACGCCCGAAGCAGCACCCTGCCCGCTTCCAGCAAGGCGTTACGGTGGCCAAGTACCGCTGCCAGTCTCGTCGGTTCGTCTTCGGGCGGCGCAAGTGGCCCGAATGGACGATTACGGCGCGAGCCGGGTTGCTGTCGTGGGTTCCTGTTGGAGAGGAACGTGCCGTTTGGGCGTCGCGGTGGTGCGGACGTGCGTCTCGCCGACACGATTTTGGGCGCGCTATCGGATTGCGTCGTGCTCGACATTCGGCTCATCGCGGCAAGGTCAGACTGTCGGGCCGTCGTCGGACACGACAAGCGTCGCGCCGCAACTCGTGCCGCTGCCGTGATGGGCAATTTGGCGGCCGTTGATCGTGCCGCCGCCGCCGTTGGTGATGACGCCCGCGCCATGTAGCGGACATGACACCGCGTCGCCTACGCATGCCGCGGGACGTCCGTTGATCGCGACGCCTGCGCTCGCTGATGTGACCGCGCCACCGTGGGTGGTCAATGTGCCAAGGGTTGCAACGCGGGCTGGCATGTCTCATCTCCTCCAAAAAAGTAGTTGTCCTATTTCATGTCCGGACATCGGGTCATCAAAAGCATGAGGCCATCGTGAGCGGTACGTCTATACGCGGGCGGGCCTGGTATCGAGACTTCGCTTCACGCTGTTCGTTGTACGGTTCGTGCGGCGTTGGCCGGTTATCTGCTACGTAACGCCGGCCAGTCGGACAGCCACGTTAAAACCCTTCATGGACCCGAGAAAAGCGAAACCAAAAGCCAATCTCAACCACTCCCCGTCGATCACAACGGACAACAACAGCGATGCCACATCAACGGATCAATAGCATTTGCATTCGTAATCATCAATTGTCTGCCTCGGAGAATATGGCTTATCAGGTCGCACCAACCTCCCGAACATTCCACGCTCACTACATCTATTAACGCATTTATCTAGCATCTCGGGATACGACCGACTTCCAGCAAGCATGTATGCGGAAAGCAGCCCCACCACCACAACAATAAAAAAAACCACCACAAGCTGGAGTTTAATACTCGATCTCATAAACCAAAATCACCCCACCAATTCTACGAAGCCGTATTTCGCGAAATAAGCAAATCTACAGTTTCGAGCGCACGATAAAAACTATTTTTATCTATAGACGAATTTTCAAATGACGAGAGCCAAGCCAACCACTCCTTCAATACACCACACTCTTTAGTTGTCAGCAACGGCCATCTTTCAACGAAGAAATCATCCCACCAGCTCGGGTTTGGAGTTCTATCCAACATGCCAACCAAATTATTTACAACAATTAAATTGGGCTCGTTGTCGTTAATGCTACTCACCATCACGCCGGGAATATAATAACAAAAGGCTTCCGGAGAGAACCAACTTAAGGCATCGTTATATTTTTCCCATAAATCCCCTGTCGTCTCACCCCATTCATATGCACCAATAGCATGCACGCCGTCCACTTCATCGCAAGTCAACTCACTCGAGCCAATAAGAATATCCGGCTTTTTTCTCCACCCAAATGCTTCAAAAATCTTAAAAGCCAACTGACTCATAACTTCATCCTCGCCAATCCCTGTCAATTGAAATCCGTCGTCATGCAGTTGACTGTTCCGCCTGGCGGCCTTCACGTCCACGTTCCCTTTAACTTATGCCACTCGACCTCGGCTCCCTCAACGTTATCTTCCATCGCCAGCCTTATGAATTTCAAACCGCGCGCACGGGACTTTTTAATATCACCTGATCCGTAGTACAAATCCAATCCGTGGCTCAATTTCGCCTTCGGGTACCCTAGCTCCGCCGCCTTTTTATATAGTGCAGCAGCAATATTTTTATCTACCTCAACCAGATCACCTGTTTCATAACATACGCCCAATTCATAAATACCGGGCGCGTACCCGAGGTCATTCAGCAAATGAAGTATCCCGATTCGACGCTCGTCAAACTCCAAATCGGTCTCAGAAGTTGAAATGCAGAAATGGGAATACAGAAATAACGCCGCCGGAACGCCCTTCTCAATCAACGGCTGCAACAGCGCCATAGTCTTGCGAGTATCGCCAGAGTTGAGCGCATCCTCAGCCCTAACGATAATTTCAGAATATGAGGCGTCCATATTTCCCCTCGTGGAATTTTCTGAGTCCCCATCGCATGCCCGACGCAGACGTAGGCCGGAAGGGTTGATTTCACACAAACACCCGGGCGATCCCAGCCGTCTGCGACGTATGACGCCGATGCTGCGCAAGCTAACCGTCAATTGACTCATCTGCGACCTATGCTCTTTAGGCTCCCTTTATCGATATAAAATGGAATCTCGTTGAGCCAAATAACGTCCCCCTCTTTCTCGACAATTGGTCGCGCCGTCGGGCTTGATGGAAAGGCGGCCTGCAATCGCCGAAGCACCTCGGCCTCAGGCAAGCCGCGCCACTCTTGCTCTAATACATGCTCTAACCCGCGCAGTGCATTGTTCGCTGCGTCTTCACTTTGTCTCGAATAATCCAACGATATACTTCTATCAATCCAAAAGTATGCAAGAATCAGACACAATCCTATAAGCATCAATATAATTGATGTCGCAGCTTTACTCACGATCGCCTATCCTCATGCGACGCGCGAAATCCGACTTTTCGCAAATCTTATAATTAGATCCAGATCTTTGGAATCGTATAATTTCGCATTTAACACCACATCACCGACATCAACAACAAACACCAATCTAAGCGTCGGCCCGAATCTGTCAGTATATTTTCTCACCCCACCCTCCAGTCTCACACCCACCAGCCCAGAGATCGGAATGCGCTTGGTGAAAAACAATGACCTCACCACAATCACGTCATCTCTCAAAGCAACAAAATTTCGCCTTATATAAGCAAACAAAACAAGTTCGATCGAGATTGACAGAATCAAGAATTTATATGCCTGCCACCCACCAACGAACAAGACACACAAGGTGGCAATTACTAATGGGCACCCGCCGACCCACATCATTAACAAAATATATGCCGACCTATCCGGCACAATTTTAAGAAAAGGACCATCAGTAGCATTTCTTTGAACATGCCGATGCATCACCACTCTCGATTTTGAGCCTAACGGCCCCAAAGCCTGCCACCGCTCCGGGAAACATCGCGGTATCAACAGCGCGGCCAGAAAACATCCTCATTGCCGTGGCGTTCATAGCCGTCATTTCCCTCCCAAGAATTCAACCGGATACTAATTGATATACCACGGCACCTAAGTATCGGCGCGTCGGAAGAGGCGTAGCACGACCAAGTCAGTTCACGCCTCTTGCCAGCGCCCGGTTCTAATTGCGTTGTCGATCATACGCATTGTCAATGCAGAATATTTCCCGCGTCGCCTTACCGTCCAGCCCAAAAATGGCACCGCCCAAAGCAATGTGCGAATGAATGGATTTTCACCAACAAACTCGGGAGGAAAATATTTATCGAACTCAAACCCACTTATGTCGACATGATATTGTTCACAAAGAACCGTAATACACCCCTCTGCCACATCGCCATAGACATCGAGATCGTGATATAGACGTGTATCGAGCGTACATTTCGTTATCACTCTTTTTGAAAAACCACACTGCTTTAAATATTCTCGCAATTCTGGTGACAGATCGTTTTCCATGCGCATCACTCACAAGAAACAGCATCGTGAATCTCATAGGCGGCTACGGCCATTCCGACATACGGCAACTTGCGAAGCACACTAGTGATCCCGTTTCGAGTCGCGATGGAGTACCAACCCCGCCTTGCTGCAGCGTGGTTCATTTGACTGAAAGGTGATGTCTTCGAGCCTGCCGCCCCCCCGCCCGCGATACCGCCCCTCGGCTTGCTCGCGAATGAACCAGAGCCACCGATCGCTCCCCCCGCCACCGCATTGCCAACTGAAGTAAGCGGTGTATGCCGACATGTGCAATGCTCCTTCTTGTACATTTCCAGAAGATAGTCAAAGACATACCCCGCTCCAATGCCGACCAAGATTGGAACGAATGCAATCTCGCCGGTTGGATCAATGAGACTCAACGGATTTCCTTTTGCGTAAGCGTGACCGTTGTGATCGCCGTCAAGTCCAATCGGATCCTGATTGATATACCGCCCCACCATCGGATCGTAGTACCTGAACCGGTTGTAATGCAGCCCTGACTCCTGATCCCGGTACTGCCCCGGAAAACGTATCGGATTGTCAACAACACGCGTCAACCACCTCGCCGTACGTCCATACGCGCTCAAATCCGCCGCCCACACCACCTCGCGCTGTTCGTCATACAGCTCCTGCGGCGTCCCAAGATGATCCGTCACGTAATGCCACGCCTGCCCGTCCGCCAGCCGCGTCAACGGTCCTTCATGATCCGGATGCGGCACATACGTCACCGCCCTGTCCTCATGCGACGTGCGCCCCGTGCGCACCTCCTGCATCATCCAGTCGCCGTCCCACATGAACAGCGTCGTCTGCTGCGCGCCGCCCGCCGGCGTGTGATGCTTCGCCACCCGCCGACCGAGCGCGTCGTATTCGTACTCGCTTCTCGCGCCGTCCGCATGTTCGATCGCGATCAACTGGTGGCTGCCGTCGTACCGATACCGCGTCACCTCCGGCACTTCCGACGGCTCCTCGTACTTCGGCGTCCCCGTCAGCACTTCCATTACGCGCAGCAGGTTGTCCGTCCCGCGCTGGCTGCGCTTCTCCGCTTCCGTCAGCGCCGGCTTCGGCGGCAACGGCACCGTCCGCGCGATGCGATTGCCATGCCCGTCGTACGTAAAATCCACCGGACGATCCGGGCGCGTCTGCGGCGCAAACCGCAGCAAGCGATCGCCGCTCGCTTTCCACGCCTGGATGTTGTCCCGGCTCGGCGCAGCAGCCAGCAGGTTTCCCGCCGGATCGTAGTGAAACGCTTCCGATCCGCTCGCCGCCATCACGTGCGTCAGCCGCGATAGCGCGTCGTACCGATACGCCTTCTGATCGCGCCACGCGTCGTCCAGCATCGTCAGCTGACCGGCGTCGTCGTATGCCCACGCCCGCCACGGCCGCGGACGCTCCAGCGAGCGCCCCCGTTCATCGAGGTTCTGCCAGCGATGCACCGCCAGCAGGCCATTCGCGCCATACCCGAAGTGATGCGACGCCGGACCTTGCGTACGCCGGATTTCCCGATGCAGCGCGTCGCGCTCGAAACTCGCCAGCGGATGCTCGTCGAGCAGGATGCCGTGCACATGCCCCGAGCCGTAGCGCTGCCAGACCAGCGAACCGATGTCCGGCACGTGCGTCCAGTCGCGATTCCCGATCGCGTCCACGCCGTGCGTGAGCCGCCAGACCCGCCCGTGATGCGCCTGCACCTCCGCCGTGCGGCGCCCGGCTGCGTCGTATTCGTAAGTGACGTGCACCGGCGCACGCCCGGGCACGATCGCCTGCGCTTGCGTCAGCAGCCCGCGCTCGTCGTAGCGATAGCTCGCTTGGCTCCCATCGCTCGAGCGTCGCCCCACCGGGCGGCCGAGCACGTCGTAGGTCACGTGCGTCGTGATCTGTCCGTCCTGGCCGTGATCGATGCGCTCGACCAGTTCGCCCGCCGCGTTGTACCGGTAGCTCTGCCGACGGCCGTCGAAGCCGGTCTGTTCGATCAACCGGTTGCGGCTGTCATAGCGGAACGTAGTCGTCTCCCGGTTCGCATTGGTCAGCTTCGTCAAACGGCCGATCGCGTCGTACCGGAACTGTTGCGTCCCGCCCGCCGGATCGACGATCTGCGTTCGCTGCCCGTATGCGTCCCAGTCCACGCGCGTCACGCGCTCGAGCGGATCCGTATGCGCGATCGCGCGACCCGCTTCGTCGTATTCGACCTTCCACCAGCCCATGCCGGCCGGCTGCGCCGCCGTCACGCGAGCAGACACGCTGCCGCTGTGGTGGCTCACCTGACCGAGCGCGTCGGTGGTCTCGGTCAACTGGCCGAACGGATCGTAGTCATAGGTCGTCGTGTGTCCGGAGCAATCGGTGCGCGCCACGAGCTGACCCGCGTCGTCCCATTGCATCTTCGTCACGTTCCCCAGTGCATCCGTGCGCGCGACGGGCAAGCCGTTTTCGTAGGCGTAACGCGTCACGTTGCCGAGCGGATCGGTTTCGCTCGTCAGGTGACCGTGCGCGTCGTAGCCGCGCTGCCAGATCTGCCCTGCCGGGTCGGTAATCTGTTCCGGGAGGTTGTGCTCGCCGTAGCTGATGCGCGTGACGTTGCCGGCCGGGTCGATGATCGACGTCGGATTGCCGCGCGCATCGTTCACGATCCGCGTCGTGCGACCGAGTGCATCCGTGTAGCCGGCCACGCTCCCCGTCTCGTCGAAATGCGTCTGCTCGACACTGCCGTCGGGATGCACGATCTTCTCGACCGCCCACAAGCCGTTGTAGTGATATTCGGTCGTATGCCCCAGGCCGTCCGTCACCCGCGTCGCGCGCAGCGACGGCAGGTAATCGAAACGCATCTCGCGTGTGACGACTCGCTGCCCGTCGGCGCCTTCGGTATAGGCGTAGGTCCGCAGGCAGTACGCATTCGGCGTGCCGTCGCTCCACTCCGATACGTGCGTCGCGCCGGCCGGCGTGCGGTAGGTCGTCAGCAGATGGTTGTCGTAGCCGTAGCGCCACGTCAGGTTCTCGCGATCGGTGGCCTCGACTAGATCGCCGTGCTCGTCGTACACGTAGCTCGTCAGGTGCAGCGGCTGATTGCCGACACCCTGGTCGAGCAACACGCTCGTGATCCGGCCGGCATCGTCGAGCGCGCAGCGCACGGTATGCACATTGTTGCGAACTGTTTCCAACCAGCCCTGTGCCGTATAGCCGAGCGTCAGGCACTGGCCGTCGCGCGTCGTGATGCGTTGCAACTGCCAGCGCGTCTCGTCGACCGGGTGACGGCCGTAATGCTCTTCGACGCCATTGCCGAAACGCAGCGCATAGGTGGCGCCCGACGCGTTGTCGTCACCGCGCATTAGCGTGAACTTCTCGATCGGATGGAAATGCGCTTCGCCCGCATTCAAGGCCGGAAACTGCAACTGCCGCCCGTCGGCGTCGAAGTAGATCAAGCCTGTCGCACTCGTGCGCACTTCCGTCGCATACGGCAGCTTCCATGCAACGCCCAGACTCCCGCGGCGCTGATCCGCGCTGCGGTAGCTGCGGCTCCAGTCGATCGATACGCGGCCCGGCAACGTAAAGTCCGTATGCGACAGCACCTTCTGCCCCGTCGCCAGATCGACCGGGTTCGCGCTGACGCTCTTCTTCGCGCATTCCGCGCAGTCGGCTTCGGTCACCGGCGCGAGGCCACCGGCATTGCCGTTCGTCATGCTGATCGTCGGCGCCTGCAGGTAAATCGCCGTGCCTTTCAGATGAATGCCGGACTCGTCGATCGTCACCGTGCCGCCCGGCCCGATCAGTTGCGTCTGTTTCGCGCCCGACAGGCTGCTCTCGCCCGTATCCGCGATGCGCAACTGGTTGGCGTTCGAGCTCGATACCGGAGCGGGCAGCTGCGGCGCGAAGTCGGGCGACGGCTCGATCGGATTCGCCTGATCGGCGGCCACGGCATCGCCCACCGCCTTGCCGCGCACGGTCAGCGTATAGGTGTGCCCGACATCGGCCGTCCAGTCCTGCACGACGCGGTCGGTGCGACTGCGGCCCACCGTGCTTGCCATCTGCAGCCCGACGTTGCGCAGGTACAGCCCGCCAACGTTGACGTTGTAGGCCATCCCGACGTTAAACATCGCGCCCATGCCCACGCTCTTCACCGACGCCAGCGTCACGGTCTCGAACTTGTAGCCGCCGGTCGATAGCGTCCAGTGTCGCCCGATCTGATCCGTTTCATCGTGGCCGATCCGCTTCGTGCGGTCATGCCCGACCGTGTGCGTTTCGTCGGCCTCGATCACCGCATCGAGATTGCGCTCGGCCTGGATCCAGACCTGCTCCGCTCCTTTCTTGTCCTCGAAGCGGATCGCATTGGCGTTGCCGTATCCGCCGCCCTTGGTCGAGCGCGTCAGGATCCCGCTTTGCGTCGCATGGGCCGGCAGCGTCCACGGCGGCATCGTCATCGCGTTGTAGACGCGCCCCGTCACGATCGGTCGATCGGGATCGCCGTTTTCGAAATCGACGATCACTTCGGTGCCGACCCGCGGAACATGAATGCCGCCGAAGTTGCTGCCGGCCCACGGATAGGACACGCGCACCCAGCAGGACGAGTTCTGATCCTTCACGTCGGATCGGTCCCAATGGAACTTGAGCGTCACCTCGCCGTTCTTGTTCGTCCAGATCTCCGCGCCCGCCGGGCCCGTCACGATCGCCGTCTGCGGGCCGCGCGTACGCGGTTTCCTGATCGTGCGCGGCGGACGAAATACAACGTCGGACGGCTGTACGGTGAACCTGCTGCGAATCGCGTAGGTGGAGAAGCCCGTCGTCTCGCCGGTTTCCTTCACGTCCAGCTCCGACGCGATTACCAGATACTCGCGGTTGGCGCTCGCCATCGGATGGCCGGCCAGCACGAACGTCGTGCCGCACACCACGTTGCGCAGGTTGCCCTCGCCTTGCGCGCGTGCGCCCTGCGCGTGAATCTCCTCCATGCGCACTTGTGCGAATGTCTGGCCGTCCTCCGTTTCCGTATAGTCGCCGGGCCATTCGTAACGTTCGAGCTGGTTGTGCGCTGTCTCGCGCGGCAAGCTGTTCTGCGCGGTCAGCGTCGCGCCCGGCTTCTCGAAATCGAAATCGTCGGTGGTCCAGACGCCCGATCGCAGGCGCTCCGTCGCCTCGAAGCGATCGACGTGCTCGCGGTCGATCTTCCGGCCCGGCGGGTAGTACTCGAGCGTCTGATACGCGACACTTTCCACGCTCCGATAGGCGCCCGGACCGTCGACGAGCACCAGGCGGTGCACGCCTTGCGAGTGTTCGAAGAACCACGCGATGCCGTGCTCCTCCATCAACCGCTGGGCAAACGCGAAGTCCGATTCGCCGTACTGGACCTGATACCGCAGCGGCCTGTAGGTGCGGCCGACGCGCATCTCGAACGAATACCAATACGAACCGAACACCTCGCGCAGAATGTCGAGCACGCTCTTCCTTTGGAAGATGCGATAGTCGGACCGCTCGCGCGCCAGTGCCAGCCAGGGCTCCAGCACGACGCGGTAACGGCACTGGCGATTCAGTTGATCCACATAGCTGGCCGCCGTCACGATGCCGCTGATTTCTCGCGTACCGGCGCCCCGGTTCGCCGCGCCGGCCTGGCCGGCCATCCCCGCGACAAAGCTGCCCATCCCGTCCAGCTGGATCGTGACGGTCAGTTCCTTGCCGAGCATCGCCTTGAGATCGAGGTTGGCCAGCATCTCGGCCGGCAGTCGCGGATCGGCGGGCGTCATCAGCCACAGTTCGTACGCGTACGGCGTGGAGAGCTGTTCCGTGCCCCGCATCGCGCTCAGGTGCAGCATCGCGCCGATGCCTTCGAGGTCCGGCAGCGCCGGGCCGCTGACCGAGAAGGTCCGGTTCGTCTTGAAATTCACCATGCGTGCTGGCCCTCGAACGCTTGATCGTTGTTATCCGTTACCGACTGCATGAACCGCTTTCCTCCCCGAGTCAGGCTGCGCTGCGCGTCCCCATTCGAACCGGCCAGCGCATCAGCTCGCCGCGCTGCGGCGAGCGCAGTACGGACTGAGTAAAAGAATGTGTCGAAACGTGACGAGCGACGTAGTGCTCGAGGATCACGCCAAATAGAAAAGGGCTCGCGCCGTCAAAGCCGGCCTCGTCCACGGTCAGCACGCACTCGATGCCTCGACCGAACCGCAACGGGCCCTGGCCGGGCAGTTTCTTCGTCACGGGACGCGTCTCGACACGGATCAGGCTGTCGATCTGTCGACGCAAACGCACGTCGTCGGCAGCGGCGAACAAAATCAGAATGTCGCGTAGCGCGCTTCCGTCCTGAGTCTCCAGCCTGCCGTAGTCGAGGTTCAACTGACCGATCAGCCGCCATGCCGCGTCTCCCTGAGCAAGCGGCGCGCGTGCCGGGCTCGGCGCACGAACGAGTTCCGTTCGCCTGACGGGCGCACTGATTTCGACAGTCAGATCGGTCGCGCCCTCGGGCTCCAGCAAGCTCGGCAGATCGCCGTTCGTCAACCACGCATCGACCGACAGATATTTCATGGCCTGTGGATAGGATTGCTCATTTTCATCGACCAACGAAACGAATACATCGGTACTCACGTATGGCGTACGAGCGCCGTAGCGACGGTATGACGTCTTCGCCGTTCCGTGCTCGCGGCGGATCGTGAAATAGCGCCCGTGATCGGCTTCATTGCTCAGCAGCGGCCGGTACAGCGGCCGAAACTCGAGCGATGCCGCTCCTTTGCTGACGAAGCCATGCAACGCCTCCACCGCGAACACCTCGTAATCCGAGCCGTTCTGCCTGTCGGGCTGCACGAGAATTTCGGCGCCCGTGCCCGGCATCTCGGCGGGATCGCTCGTGCGGCGAAACAGGTTGATGACCGGTGTACAGAAGAGGGCGAAGCGGGAAGCATCGACGTGCTCGACCAGCGAACCGTCGAATCGATCCAGCAACACGACGATTTCGGCTTCGCGATCGGTCACATATCGCAATCCCGCATTCAGACCGGTCAGCGTGAAAAACCAGAAGCGCGCGGGACATGTCGCATGTTCATGCAGCAGGTTATGGCCATGAAACTTCGTCCCGACCAGCGGCAGCAAGCCCTCGTCCGCAGCCAGCCCCGTATGCTCGACGGCACGATCGCGGACAACGCCGAATGATCGGTTCGAATCGGCGAAACGATTCGGCATCCCGATCACGGACGCCACCGCGCCAGCGTGGATCAGCTCGAACAGCCGCGATGCGACGCGCTCGTCGCCGGTCAGGTAGACGGGCAATCGATCGAGCCCGCGCAGCTCATCGAAGCGCGCTTCGCCGGTGGTATGGAGCCTGAGACGCAGCGCGCCGCGAATCGGCCGGTCGGCTGCGCCATAGCGCTCTACCGATGGAATGTCCGGCGGCACGCCGGTCAGGCGCGCCGAAACAATCTCCAACGGATACAGCGTCACATCGAGACCGCTGCGAAACGTGCAGGGCGTGCGCTCGCCATCGGGCACGCGGCTCGTGAACGTCGTGCCGCGAGGGACTCGAAAACCCTCGAGCAAATTGCCTTGCTGTTCGTCGGGATAGAGACGCGCTACCGCAATCGATGGCGTTGGGGCGACGTAGTTCGGATAGACGGTTTCCAGCAGCCGACTGCTCAGCAACGGGAATGCGGCATCCAGTTTCAATTGCAGCCGGGCCGTCGTGAAACTCGCGGCTTGCACCAGACGCTCGACAAAGGGATCGGCAATCTCGCCTGCATGCAGGCCCAGCCGACGCGCAATCTTCGGATGCGCCTGCGCGAATTCCTCCACCAGCTCCTTGAAATAGAGCAGTTCGCGATTGTAGGCATCAAGCAGATGAGGATTCATGGCACGCGCAATCCGGGTTCCACGCCAAGCGTTCGACGGCATCGCTGTCGGCAATGTGTCGAATGCTAGCCGCAAAGACCATCTCAAAAAATCCCTGACGGAACCGAGAAACCCGATTTACATGCGGTATCTGCGATTATGTTTTTGAGATATAGAACGTTGTCCTGATCATTGCATTGACAACGTGATCCGCAGATAGCGTCCTGCGCCCGTGCGTATCGTTCCGGGATTTCGCGAAGTTCGCTGCTTATACCATCGTGCGGATGCACGGGTCGCGCATGGTCGGAAGCGCCGCATCATGCAGCGCTCTTTTGTATGGAGGGGGAGGAGAGAAGCGGCGTCCGCCGCTCAGACGATCCGCAGCGCGCCTTCGCGCCCGAATGCGTGACGCGCCTGGATCAGCGTCGTACGCGCGGCACGCGCGTCGCTCGCGACCTGCAGCAGCGGGCCGAGCTGCGACGGCTGCTTCAGCAGCTCGCGCAGAATCGGCAGGATGGCGGTGCTGCCGTCGTCGCGCAGCCCGGCGGTCGCCGCGCGCGGCAGCGTGCGCCACGCGGGATCGACGATCGCGCGGCACACCGCGAACGGCACGCCGCGCGCCGCCGCGAACGCAGCGGCGATATGCGACTCCATGTCGACGGCGAGCGCGCCCTTCGCGCGATGCAGCGACGCCTTCTCCTGCTCGGTGACGACGGGCGCCGTGACGGCCGCGATCGCACCGCGCGACACGCGCGTCCATACCGGCGTGTCATGCAAGGCGACGACGAGCCGCGCGCTCCAGTCGGCGTCGGTCTGCACGCGGCCGAACGGCCCGTCGACCGCATCGGCGACGACGAGCGCGCCCGGCTTCAGGTCAGGGGCCAGGCCGCCGGCCGTGCCGAAGCTCACGATGCCCGCACAGCCGCGCGCAGTCGCTTCGGTGAGCGCGCGCTCGAGCCGGTCGGCCCGCGCGGCGAACACGGCCTCGACGCCGTCGCCGCGCGCGATGCGCGCCTCGAACGCCATGCCCGTCACCGCGATGACGGGCAGCCCGCCGCTCTGCTGCGATGCCATCCGCGTCAGATCCCGACCGTGACGCGCGTCGTGTTGTCGCGCTTCAGGTTGCGGTAGCGCGCCAGCGCCCACAGCGGGAAGAACTTGCGATAGCCGTGATAGCGCAGATAGAACACGCGCGGGAAGCCCGTCGCAGTGAAGCGCGCTTCGTCCCACAGGCCGTGCTCCTTCTGTTCGGCGATCAGGTAGTCGATTCCGCGCTTGACCGCCGGGTTGTTGACCTCGCCGGCCGCCATCAGGCCAAGCAGCGCCCAGGCCGTCTGCGATGCCGTGCTCGGTGCGGGCTCGTAGCCGCGGTAGTTCAGCTTGTAGCTGTCGCCGTCCTCGCCCCAGCCGCCGTCCTTGTTCTGGATCGACAGCAGCCATTGCGCCGCGCGCTTCACGCGCGCGTCGTCGGGCCCGAGGCCTGCCGCATTCAGCGCGCACAGCGCCGTCCACGTGCCGTACACGTAGTTCATCCCCCAGCGGCCGTACCAGCTGCCGTCGGGCTCCTGCTCCTTCAGCATGTAGTCGAGCGCGCGGCGCGCCGCGTCGCTGTTCAGCGCGGTCTCGCCGAGCTGCGACAGCATCGACAGACAGCGGCCCGACACGTCGGCCGTCGGCGGATCGAGCAGCGCGCCGTGATCGGAGAACGGGATGTTGTTCAGGTAGTACTGCGTGTTTTCCGGCTCGAACGCGCCCCAGCCGCCGTCGCTGCTCTGCATGCCGACGACCCACTCGCGCGCACGCGCGATCGACTCGCGATACGTGTCGGACTGATTCAGCTTTTGCGCGCGATCCATCGCCATCGCGACGACGGCCGTATCGTCGACGTCGGGGTAGTGCGGGTTCGCGTACTGGAACGCCCAGCCGCCCGGACGCACGTGCGGACGGCGCGAGATCCAGTCGCCGCGCACGTCGAGGATCTGCAGCGGACGCAGCCAGTCGAGGCCGCGCACGGCCGCCTGCTCGGCGCGCGGATCGCGCGTCTCGAGCAGCGCGTGCGCGGCGAGCGAGGTATCCCAGACGGGCGACAGGCACGGCTGGCAATAGGCTTCGTCTTCGTGCACGACGAGCAGCTTCTCGATCGACTTGCGCGCGATCGCGCGATTCGGATGATCTTCCGCGTAGCCGAGCACGTCGTACATCATCACCGCGTTGGCCATCGCCGGATAGATGGCGCCGAGGCCGTCCTCGCCGTTCAGCCGCTCGTCGACGAACGCGACGGCCTGACGAATCGCGCGCTCGCGCGTATAAGCCGGAAACAGCCCGTCGACCGCGCGCAGCACGTGATCGACCGCACGGAAGAACGCGAACCAGCCGGCGCTCTGGTGACCCTGGCGCGGCAGCAGGCCCGCGTTGACGGGCGGATCGATGAACAGCTCGTCGATGCGGACGCCGCGCGGATTCTTCGCAAGCGGACGCTTCGCATTCAGCACGAGCAGCGGCACGATCACCGTGCGCGCCCAGTACGACACCTTCGACAGATGGAACGGGAACCACTGCGGCAGCAGCATGATCTCGACCGGCATCATCGGCACCGCGCGCCACGGAATCGCGCCGTACAGCGCGAGCTGAATCCGCGTGAACACGTTCGACATCTCGGCGCCGCCCATCGCGTGGATCGCGCGACGCGCGCGCTGCATGTGCTCGGCGTTTTCGTCGTCGCCGATCACCTTCAGCGCGAAGTACGCCTTCACGCTCGCGCTGATGTTCGGCGCGCCGTCGGTAAACAGCGGCCAGCCGCCGTCGGCCTGCTGGATCCGGCGCAGATAGCGGCCGATCTTCTGTTCGAGCTCGAGGTTCGGCGTCTCGCCGAGATAGTGGACGAGCAGCACGTATTCGGCGGGAATCGTCGAATCGGCTTCGAGTTCGTAGACCCAGTGCCCGTCCGCGTTCTGCGCGGCGAGCAGCGCGTCGGTCGCGCGTGCGACGGCCGCATCGAGCTCGGCCGGCACGGTGCCGGCCGACAGGGTAGCCATATCGGTGAGATCGTTCATCGGTTCCTCTCTTATTGTGTCTGGAGCGCGTCCGCGGCCTGCTGGCCGGAACGGATCGCGCCCTCGATCGTGGCGGGCAAGCCGGTGGCAATCCAGTCGCCCGCCAGCACAAGGTTGGTCCAGCGCGTACGCACGGCCGGACGTTTCATTTCCTGCGACGGCACCGCCGCAAATCCCGCGCGCGGCTCGACGACGAGCTGCCACGGCGGCACGACCGCCGCGTTCGCGCCCGTCACGCGCGCCACGTCTTCCCACAGCCGCCGCGCGAGCGCCTCGCGCGGCAGGTCGAGCCAGCGGCCGGCGTCGTGAACCGTCGCCGCGAGCTGGCCCTCGCCGGTGCGCACGGCATCGGCGACGCCGTTGATGACGGTCGTGTCCAGCGGCGCGCCGGGCGGCGGTTCGGCCGCGAAATAGGCGGTCGCGACCGCGCCGAACGCGTCGGGCGCGGCCAGATCGGGCACGAGCGGCTGCGCGACGTCCGGCGGCACGGCCAGCGCGACCGCGTCGCCCGGCGCGAGATCGATTCGCTGCCCGCCGGCCGCGAGCGCGTCGACCGCGTTGCCGCGCGCGCCGAACTCGAGCGCATCGAGCCGCGAGCTCAGCCGGATCTGCGCGCCGCCGTGCTGCAGCATCCGCAGCGCCGGTTCGACGAACGCGCTACCGAGCCCGTGCCGCGCGACCAGCGGACGGCAGCCGGGGCCGCCCGCCGCGAGCGTCCCGCACAGCGCCGCGCGCGCCAGCTCGGCGGTCGCATGACGCGGCTCGACGTTCAGCACGCGAAGAAAATGCGGTCGCAGCCAGCGCTCCCAGAGCACACCGTCGCAGCGCATCGTCTGCGCGAGCGAGCGTCCGGTGCGCGCGAACGCGAGCGAGGCGAGCGACGCATAGTCGAGCGGCGTCGTGCCCGGTGCGCGCGCGGTCGCGTCGAACAGCCACGACGGCCAGCGCCGATTGCCGAAGCGCAGCGTCCAGCGCTGCTGCGACGCGAGATCGACGACCGGAAACTCGGACGACGACGGGCCCGTCAGCTGATCGGCCGCGCCGATCGTGCGCAGATAGCGCTGCGTCGCCGCCTGCCCGGCGAACACGCGATGCAGGCCGCTGTCGACCGTCGTACCGAGCGTCGAGTCGAACCACGAGCGGCAACGGCCGCCCGCATGCGCATGCGCGTCGTGCAGCACGATGCGCCGCCCGCGACGTTGCAGCTCGACGGCGGCCGACAGGCCCGCGAGACCGGCACCGATCACGTGGACGGTTCTGGGCATCGGCTCAGAACAGCGCGTAGCGCGCGGCGATCATCAGCATCCGCGCCTTCGGCTTGCGCAGCGGCGCACGCGGTGCCGCAAAGCCGCGGGCGACCGCCGCCTCGAGAATGCAGCGATACGCGCCCGACATGATCCGCGGCGCCTTCACCTGCGCGCGTGCGCAGGTGTCCATCACCGCATCGGCCTGCCTGAAATGTTCGAGCGCGCGTTCGACGAGCGTCGCGCACACGCGCGGCAACGCCGGGTCGCGCGCGATCGTGGCCGGATCGGAAATCGCGATCCCTTCGCGCTGCAGCAGTTCGCGCGGCAGATAGCAGCGGTTGATCGCCGCGTCGTCGTCGATGTCGCGCAGGATGTTCGTCAATTGCAGCGCGCGGCCGAGGTGGTGCGACAGCTTGATGCCTTCGGCTTCCGGCATCCCGAAAATCCTCACCGACAGCCGGCCGGCCGCGCTCGCCACGCGGTCGCAATAGAGGTCGAGCGTCGGCTCGTCGGGCGCGCAGATATCCTCGGCGGCGTCCATCGCCATCCCGTCGATCATCGCGTGGAAGTCGTCGCGCTGCAGATCGAATGCGCGGATTTCGCGTTCGAGCGCAACCAGATGGCGCGGCGGATGGCCGGCGAAGCACGCGTCGATGTCGGCGCGCCAGCGTTCGAGGCCCGCGACGCGCTCGGCGCGCGGCAGGTCGCTGTCGGCGATGTCGTCCACCGCGCGGCAGAACGCGTAGACCTGGAACATCGCGTCGCGCTGCACGGCCGGCAGGATGCGCATCGCGAGGTAGAAAGAACTGCCCGATGTGACGGCAGCGGCGTCGGTTTCTTGTTCGTCCACGACGAGATTGGAAACGGCCAAGACGAGCTCCACGGAGACACCCGCGCGGGGCGATTGAAGAAGCGATGCCCGGCTGGGATGGTCAGGCGGCAAATGCGTGCGAGATAGTCGAACGATCGACGCAGACAGGCACAAATTACCGGCCGGTTGCCGGAATTGGGCGAAAGTATAGCAATCTTTGAAGATCGATGGCGGGCGGCGGCTGCCGCGCGCGCCAGCCGGAAAGCCGCGCGGCGGCGGGAGCGCCCGGCAAGGGCGGCGACGCAGCGGCACCGACACGCGGCCGGCGCATCGCGCGGCGGCCGCCGCGTCAGCCGTAGACGATGTCGCGCTGCAGATCGAGCGCGATCAGCCCCATTTCGCGCGTCAGTTGCAGCATCGCGCGGCGCTCGAGGCGCGACCCCATGAAGCTCGTCACGCGGCCGTCCGGTTCGGCCGTGAACTGGAACACCGCGCCGCCGGTGCCGAACCAGGCGCCCGGCACGTCCGGCGATTCGGCCCAGTCGATTTCCTCGAACACGCGCGCGATTCCGGCGCGCACCGCGTCGCTCGCGCCGATCGGCGGCGCGACGTCGCCGAGGTCGTCGAGCGAGTAGGGGCCGGGCTTGTCCGGTTTCCGGTAGAAGAGATAGTCGACGTTCATCGGTGAAGCTGCGGAAGACGGCAGGAAAGCGTCAAACTAACGCGCTTTTCCGCAAATTTGAATCAGACTCGCACGAATTGTGGCCTTCGCGAGACATTCGGGGCAGCATCGTCGTCGCGCAGGCGACTGTCGGCGCGCGCAGTGCGGGGCCCCGCTTGCGGCACGCCGCGTTCGTCTAAGATGACGCTTTGTCCTGATAAAAACGCAGATCCATGGAGACGAACGTGACCGCCCCTTCGCAGTCCGATCACCCGGTTTTCGTGCTCGTGCACGGCGCATGGCATGGCGCGTGGTGCTTCGCGCACGTCGCCGCCGCGCTGGCCGCGCGCGGCTATCTGTCGATCGCGCGCGATCTGCCCGCGCATGGCCTTCACGCGCGCTTTCCCGCGTCGTATCACGTGCGGCCGCTCGACAAGGACGCGTTCGGCGCCGAGCCCTCGCCGGTCGCGAACACAACGCTCGACGATTACGCGACGCAGGTGATGCAGGCGGTCGACGACGCATACGCGCTCGGCCGCGGCAAGGTGATCCTCGTCGGCCACAGCATGGGCGGCCTCGCGATCACCGCCGCCGCCGAACGCGCACCCGACAAGATTGCGAAGCTCGTCTATCTGGCCGCCTTCATGCCGGCCGCGGGCGTGCCGGGCCTCGACTACGTGCGCGCGCCGGAGAACCGCGGGGAATTGCTCGGCCCACTGATGCTCGCGAGCCCGCGCGTTGCCGGTGCGTTACGGATCGACCCGCGCAGCGGCGACGCCGACTATCGCGCCGCGACGCGCCGCGCACTTTGCGACGACGTTCCGCAAGCCGACTTCGACGCGGTGGCGAACCTGATGAGCTGCGACGTGCCGGCCGCGCCGTTCGCGACCGCGATCCCGACGACCGCCGCGCGATGGGGCGCGATCGATCGCCACTACATCAAGTGCCTGCAGGATCGTGTACTGCTGCCGGCGCTGCAGCAGCGCTTCATCGACGAAGCCGATGCGTTCGCGCCCGGCAATCCGACGCACGTGCATCAGCTCGACAGCAGCCATTCGCCGTTCATGTCGCAGCCGGCCGTGCTCGCCGGCGTGCTGGCCGACATCGCGAAGCACTGACTGACCGAGTGACCGACTGATCGACCGCGCCGCCTACGCGTAGCCGACCGAGCGGTCGCGGCCGAGCCGTTTCGCGCGATAGAGCGCCGCGTCCGCGTCGTTGACGAGCGCGTCGCATGCGGGCTGTCCGAGCTTCGCGCATGCGGCGCCGACACTCGCCGTCACCGCGACGCTGACGCCTTCCGCGTCCACCGGCGTGCGGCCGATCGCGTCGCGCACCTTGTCCGCGACCTGCAACGCTTCCTCGAGATTCGTGCACGGCAGCAGCAGCGCGAATTCCTCGCCGCCGAAGCGGCCGAACGTATCCTGCGCGCGCACGATCGCCGCGACGCGGCGCGCGGTCTCGCGCAGCACCGCATCGCCGACCGCATGGCCGAAGCGGTCGTTGATCGCCTTGAAGTGATCGAGGTCGAACAGCAGCATCGACAGATCGCCGCCGTAGCGCTGCCAGCGCGCGAATTCTTCGCCGAGCCGCGTCTCGAAGTAGCGCCGGTTGGCGATGCCGGTGAGGCCGTCGCGGTTCGCATGCTCGCGCAGCTTCGCGACCGCCTCCTCGCGCTCGCGCTGCATCACGCTGACGTGCGTGACGTCCGAGATCGTGACGCACACCGCTTCGACGTCGCGGCCGCGTGTGAGCGGCATGAACGTGCAGTCCTGCTGCATGTAGTCGACGCCGCCCGTGATCGGCCGATCGTGCTCGAAACGAAACAGGTAGGGCCGCTGCTCCCACGAGCTGAACGCGAAGCTGCCGAGCTGGAACACGCTCTCGAGCTTGCGCGTGAGCCATGCGCGCGGCAGATCGGGAAAGCAGTCGAACAGGTTGCGGCCAATCACGTCGGCGGCCGGCACGCCGCTGTGGTCCTGCATGAAGCGATTCCACATCAGCACGGTCATGCGGCGATCGAGCACGAAAAGCCCGAAGCCGACGCGCTCGATCACGAGATCGCTGAGCGATGCGCGTTCGGCCGTCATAGCGCGGACAGCAACGCGTCGAGCGCGTCGCCCATCAGCCGGATCGAATCCTCGGCCATCAGCATCACGAAATGTGCGCGAAACGCGTGATCCTCGAGACCGAAATTCACTTCGAGCAGCAGCGCGACGCTCCATGCGAGCACGGTCGGCTGGAACACGTCTTCGAACGACACGTTGGTGCCGAGCAGGCCCGGCGGAAAGAACACCGGCTTGCGGCCAAGCTCGTCGAGAATCGACGCGACGCACGCGCCCATCAGCACATTCGCGACGTCGAACACGAGTTCGTCCTGGGTCGCCATCCCGCCGTGCGCGCCGCCGCCGAAGGTGCGCTCGACGAGCGACATCAGCCGCCCGACGCCCGCGCTGCGACAGAGCACGATCGCCTCGCCCTTGATGTCGGACCGGAACCCCTGGCGCACGGCGGTCACGTTGTCGTCGATCCCCGTCATCTCGCGCAGCGCGCGTCCCGCCTCGGCCGCGTGCACGACGCGCACGCGCGGCACCGACAGTTCGATGAAGCGTCCGAGCAGCACCGCAAGCCGCGCCGCGGCGCGGCCCATCGCGAGATTGGCGATCTCCTGCAACGCGTCGCGTTGCTCCGCCGTGAACACCGAGTCAGGCATACAACCCATACTCCTTGAGAATGGGCAGCAATGCCTCCGACGTCACGGGTTTGGCGACGAACGCGATCGCGCCGAGCTCGCGGACGCGCGCTTGCGCCTGCGGCTGGATGTCAGCGGATACCACGATCACGAACGTGTTCATATCCTCGTGGCGCAGTGTTTCGAGCACCTGATAGCCGTTCATGTCGGGCATCGTCAGGTCCAGAAACATCACGGAAGCTTTGCCGTCACGATAGAGCGCCAAGGCCTCGCGACCATTCGCTGCATACGCGACATCGACGTCCCAGTCTCCCGGCAAGGCTTTCGCCAACAGTTTGCGCGCAAGCAGCGAATCGTCGGCAATCACAATCGGCAAGGACATGGCAGTGAAGCGAAATACGGAATGGTCTCTCTCGCGTTAACGACTTTCCGGAGCGCTTCTTGAGCGCCGGACGTCGCGTACGCGGCAGCCGCCGATGCGGCACGCAGCAGCGTCGCGCATGCGCGCGACGCGCCGCGCGGCGGATACCGGCGGGCGCATATCTATCTGTCATAGGGAAAGCAACGCGCGATTCTCGGAGTAAACCGAAAGCACCGCAACTCGCCATTTTTACCGCTTCGAACAGAATCGATTCAGCCGTCGCCTATTCCGAAAACACTCGCGACCATTTTTGAGACGAAGACGCAAAATTTTTCTTTGTGTACGTTTGCGCTTCCGGATTCGTCGCGTTTTCAATCTGACGATTTCCTTTGCGCGATCTCCTGGCCGCGACGGCTGTCGTCTTGCGCACGGATCGCGAAGACAACTCGTTTATGATGGCAGGCACCTCTGCAACACCTTCCTACCGAATGACGTCTGACCGGCCCGCCGAATCCCGTACTCCCGTCACCGCTCCCGCCGACGACTGGCAGGACGACGGCAACTACGCATCCGGTGCGCCCGAACACGACTTCGCGGTCCGCCGGATCACGCTGATCGTGCTGCTCGTCGCGGCGATCGTGCTGCCGTGCATCTACGTGGTCGTGATGGCTTACAACGACCTGAAAGCGCGCGAGGCGGCCGCCAGCGACGTGACGATGCGCACCGTGCGCGTGGCCGAAGAGCATGCGCTGAAGGTGTTCGACCTGACCGAGACGCTCGACGCGCGGATCGTCGATCTCGTGCAGGACATGAAGGACGCGACCGTGCGCAATCAGGAAGCCGACATCCACGACGCGCTCAATACGATCGGCGGCGGCTATCCGCAGGTCGCGGCCGTCTCGATCTTCGGCGCGAGCGGGATGCTGCTCGCGAACTCGCTTTACTATCCGGCGCCGTACGCGTCGATCGAGAACCGCGAGGACTTCATCGGCATCCGCGACGGCCGCGTGATCGAGCACATCTCGAAGCTGATGATGGGGCCGCTGAAGCTCGAGAACATCCCGGTGTTCAACACCGGCATCGCGCGGCGCAACAGCGACGGGTCGTTCGCGGGAATGGTGTCGATCGCGCTGAAGTCGTCCTATTTCAACGCGTTCTACCGCGACTTGCTCGGCGGCGCAAAAACGCCGATGACGATGGCGCTCGCACGCTCCGACGGCGCGGTGCTTGCGTCGTATCCGCAGCTGCCTTCGGCGGTGCACACCGATCGCGAGGCGACCTTCGGCAACGCGCACAACAATCCGCGCGCGGGCGTCGTGCGCGTGCATCACGGCGGCAGCGACAGCGAGATCGTCGCCTACCGGCAGGTCGGCAGCTATCCCGTCTACGTGGTCTGCACGTATCGGGCGTCCGCGATCTGGCGCGAATGGTATGAACACCTGAGCGTGCTGTTCCTGTCGATGTTCGCGCCGTCGGTCGCGCTGTGGTGCGTGATCTGGCTGTCGCTGAAGCGGCTCAAGGCCGAGGAGCGCGCGTGGGAGCGCTGGCAGGCCGAAGCGTCGATGCGGCGCTCGATCGAATCGGCGTACCGGCAGTCGCGCAAGATGCAGGCGCTCGGCAACCTCGTCGGCAGCGTCGCGCACGACTTCAACAACCTGCTGATGATCATCTCGAGCAACGTGCAGATCATGCGGCGGCGCAACGCCGAGCATCTCGACAAGGAGCTCGGCGCGATCGAACGCGCGTTGAAGAACGGCCAGTCACTGACGCGCCAGTTGCTCGGCGTCGCGCGCAAGCAGCCGTTGCATAGCGAGACGATCGACGTCGGGCAATGGCTCGGCTCGTGCCGCGAACTGCTGAAGACGTCGCTCGGCTCGAAATCGTCGCTCGTCGTCGCGATCGACCCGGGCGTGTGGCCGATCCGCGTCGACGTCGCGGAGCTCGAGCTTGCGGTCATCAATCTCGCCGTGAACGCACGCGACGCCATGCCGACCGGCGGCCGCTTCACGGTCGGCGCGCGCAACGTGACGCTGCGCCGCGAGGACGGTTTTCCGCTGACGGGCGATTTCGCGCAGCTGTCGTTCGACGATACGGGCTCGGGCATGGCGCCCGACGTGCTGTCGCGCGCGTTCGAGCCGCTGTTTACGACGAAGGCGCACGGGATGGGCACGGGACTCGGGCTGCCGCAGGTATTCGCGTTCTGCGAGCGCTCGGGCGGCCTCGCGACGATCGACAGCGCGGTCGGTGCCGGCACGTCGGTGCGGCTCTATTTGCCGCGCGCGCGTGCCGAAGACATCACGACGCGGCCGCCGGCCGCCGCGCACGTCGCGCCGCACACCGGGCTGCACGTGCTGCTCGTCGAGGACAACAGCGAAGTCGCGGCCGGCACGGAAGCGCTGCTGTCGCTGCTCGGCCACCGCGTCACCTATGCGGCGACCGGCGACGACGCGCTGCGCCTGATCGAAAGCGCCACCGACGACAACGCGTTCGACCTCGTGATCTCGGACATTCACATGCCGGGCCGCCTCAACGGCATCGATCTCGCCGAAGCAATCGACAAGCGGCCGGAGAAACTGCCGGTGATCCTCGTCACCGGCTATGCGGAGGAGCTCGACCGCACGCGCAGCGTCAACGTCCGCGTGCTGTCGAAGCCGTTCGACATCGCGCTGCTCGACGCGATCCTGCTCGAGATCCGTGACGGGCGCGACGAGCGGCACCCGGGCTCGTGACGACGGCCGGCGCCAGCCGGTACCAGGCGGCGCCGGCCGGGCGGGCAGCGCGGCGATCAGGCGAACTTCACTTCTTCAGCAGGCGGACCCAGTCCGCGTAGCGGTCGACGAAGCCCTGCAGGAACTTGCGCGTGTCCTCGTTGACGATCTTGCCTTCGTCGTCGATGCGCGTCGGATCGTGCTTGATGAACATCTCGGGCTGCCCGAGCAGCTTCACGTCGAGATACGAGAGCACGTTGCGCAGATGCTGCTGCGCGAGGGCGGTGCCGGTCGCGCCCGGCGACGTGCCGAGCACGGCGCCCGGCTTGCCGGCCCACGAATTCGAACCCCACGGGCGCGAGCCCCAGTCGAGCGCATTTTTCAGCACGCCCGGAATCGAGCGGTTGTATTCGGGCGTGACGAACAGCAGCGCATCGGCGGCTTCGATCGACTGCTTGAACCGTTTGGCGACCTCCGGAAAATCCGCGTCGTAATCCTGGCTGTACAGCGGCAGTTCGCCGATCTCGACGAATTCGAACGACAGGTCCGACGGAGCGAGCGAGATCACGGCATGCGCGAGCGCGCGGTTCCACGAACCGCGACGCAGGCTGCCGACGACGACTGCAACACGATAGGCCATGGTGTTCTCCTTCCGGTGAGTGAGGAATCGAATCGATTGATTCCGGGCAGGCGGCAAAGGTCTGTTTATAGGCAGGCCAGCCCGCGAGCCGCCCGGCCGGGCCATCCGGCCGACTTTCCACAAGGTTTTCCACAGAAATTGTGGATAACTCTGGGTGGAGCGTTGGGCGAATGGGGCTCGGTGCGTCGCGGGAAGCTGTGTGCGACGCAAGGCTTGGGGAAGCATCTGTCTCTTATACACATCTCCGAGCCCACGAGACTAGCGCTCATCTCGT